>CANNKP010000045.1 GCA_947505255.1 Flavobacteriales bacterium | reverse complement strand
TATATCTTCTGAACCGAACTGGGTGAAATTACATTGAATTTTTCCTCCTGAATTTCTAAGTGAATTTGAATTCCATGCATAGTTTGCTTCAGAATCTCCTCTTGCCGCACGAACATATTCTGCTTTTTCCATGAGTCGAAACTTGAATTTTCCTGTAGTGGCTGACTTTTGATCATATCTTTCACCTAACCATTTGCAATACATTTGAGCTGCTTCATGAGAAATATTTACGACTGGATAGTCTCTATATGCTGGGTGATTGTGATAATATTGAACATAAGCTTGATTCGAAAAATTAAGTGAGTTCCAACCCAAGGTATCAATGGCGGCAATTTTTAATGACTCGAGATCACCTTTGCTTTTTAAATCATACAGAAATTCCAAGTAATCGAAATTTGTCACTTCTTTGTTGTAAACATAAAATGCCTGTATACTAACTGAATCGTCATTAACAATAGCTATGCCACTAGGTACATATACAAATGCTTTTGTTAAATGCTTTTTGAGATTAAACGATTTCTTGTCACTCAAGGTGTAGGATTCTATTGTCAAAATAACCAATAGAAAAATTGGAAATAAACGTGTTTTCATAGTTTGAATTTGGTGGTGATAACGTTGGTGACTAGTTTTGTTACAAGTCTGAAGGTAATATTAATGCATTCAAGTCATTCCAAAAATTGGGGTAACTTTTAGAAACAACCTCTGCATTTTCAATAATCACGTGTGAATTTGCAAATATTCCAGCAATTCCTAAACACATTGCGATGCGGTGATCATGGTGAGATTCTACACTTCCTCCTGAAATAGATGCTTGTCCATGAATCATCATTTTATCCTCTTGAAATTCGATTTTAATTCCCAATTTCTGAAATTCTTGTTGCAATGCTTGACCTCTATCACTTTCTTTAGTTGAAAGTCGATGAACACCTTCAATTGCTGAAAGACCTGGAGTTAATGCCGCAAAAACTGTTAACGCTGGGAATAAATCTGGACAATGTGTTGCATTAAAATGAAATGGTTTTCGATTCTCACCTTCAACTTTAAATCCATTTTCAAAATTGATTAGTTTACAATTTGCTATTGCTAAGGCTTCAAGGATTTTTTTGTCAGCTTGCAAACTTGACATGGACAATCCTTTTATTAAAATATCAGATCCTAAAGCGGCGGCAACAATCCAATAACTAGCAGAACTCCAATCAGATTCAATATTATATTCTACCGGTAAATAGTGTTGATTTCCTTCAATGATAAAATCTTCAAAATTCTGGTTTTCAATAGTAATTCCAAAAGCATTAATTGTTTTTAAAGTCATTTCCAAGTAAGGAATACTTTTCAGATTTTCTACTTTTAAATATGTTGTACCTAATAAAACAGGAAAAGCCATTAACAATCCAGAAATGTATTGTGAACTTTGCGAACCATCAACAGTTAAAGAAGTTGGAAATATTGGGCCTTTGATTTCAAAAGGCAAGTATCCGTTGTTTGAATGAAAATCAACTTTCAATTTCAGGAAAGTAGCATCAAAAAAGTTCATAGGTCTTTTCAATAATGTTCCGCTGCCTTCAAGTATAAATTCTCCGTCATGTGCTGCGCAAATACTCGTTAACAATCGTAATCCCAATCCACTTTCACCAACTTGTATCGTTTTACTTTTTGGAAATGTATGAATCCCATATATTTCAATTGAATTAGAATCGATATGTTGAATTCTTGCTCCTAAATCAGTAATCGTATTCAGCATGTTTAATTCATCCTCACTTTCCCCACAATTTTTAATGATTGATTTTCCATCTGCTAAACCAGCACATAAAATTGCTCGTTGTGAATCACTTTTTGAGGGAGGAATAAGAATTTCGCCTTTTAGAATTGATGGATGAATTTCTTGAATCATTATTTTGAGCTATCGTTTTCGGATTTCGGATTCATCACTTTTATTTGATGACGGATAGATTCTTGGTGAATTGCATCCATAAATTGGCGTACAAATTTTTCTGATAAGTGATATTCTGCACTTAGGTCCAAGCGTTTATTGATAATTCTAGCCCAATGTTCTTGTTGTAAAATCATGATATTATTCTCTCGCTTGAATTGTCCTACCTCTTCACTAAGTGTCATTCGAGCAGTCAATAAATCAAACAATCGGTCATCTAAAATATCTATTTTTTCGCGTACTTCAATTAAGTAAGATGCAAATTCGTTTGACACTTGATTAGTGCGGAGCACTAAATTTTGTATAATTAGATTCAGTTTATCAACCGTAACTTGCTGCGCTGAATCTGACCATGCTTGATCAGGATTGTTATGTGTTTCAATCATCAATCCTTCAAAATTCAAATCCATTGCTTTTTGAGAAACTTCAGCAATCAATGAACGATTCCCAGTTATATGACTAGGGTCGCAAATAATTGACAGATCCGGTCTTCTTTCTTTTAGTGCAATTGGTATTTCCCAATTCGGTACATTTCTATATTTTGGATGTTTGTAAACAGAGAAACCTCTATGAATCGCCGCTAAATCAGTTAACCCTGCCTTTTCAAGACGTTCAAAGGCGCCGATCCATAATTCCAAATCTGGGTTTACAGGGTTTTTAATTAATATAGGAATTTGAGTGCCAGTCAGTGCATCTGCAATTTCTTGGACTGCAAACGGATTTACTGTTGTGCGAGCGCCAATCCATAAAATGTCCACCCCTGCTTTCATAGCAAGTTCAACATGTGTTTTATTCGCTACTTCTGTTGCAACAGGTAAACCAACAGATTTTCCAGCATCAACCAACCATTTCAATCCAACTTCTCCTACTCCTTCAAAAGAATCAGGACGTGTACGTGGTTTCCAAATTCCTGCGCGTAGCACACTAGCCAACTTATAATCGGCAACTTGTTTTGAAATTGTGAATACTTGTTCTTCAGTTTCGGCACTGCAAGGACCCGCAATAACAAAAGGCCTTGTAGTTTCAGATATTAATTTTTGAATTTGCAACACTTTAAATTTAGAGTATAAAAATACAATGTTCTGAACATCTTTTCTGTAAATTGAATGAAGAATCTCTATCTTTGTAATTCCTATTCTTGAAAAGACTTTTATGAAAAAATTTATAACCCGCCTGTTAATCATAACTACTCTTATTTATTCGGTGGGTTGTGGTTACATGTATTTTGCTCAGGAGAGTTTTATTTTTCATCCAGAAAAAATTTCTAGTCAAACAAAAATAGAATTTTCGATTCCAGTTGAATTAATAAACATTCCAGTTGATGGTGCAAATTTAAGTGGTGCACTTTTCAAGGCAGAAAAACCGAAAGGATTAATTTTCTTTTTACATGGAAATGCAGGGAATTTATTAAATCAAGAAAATGCAGCCAAATTTTACACAACTTTAGGTTACGATTTTTTCACTGTTGATTATAGAAGTTTTGGCAAGAGTACGGGTGAAATGAAGGATGAAAAACAATTTTTTGAAGATGTTCAAACAACGTATAATCTCCTTAAAAAAAGCTATAATGAGGATTCTATTTCAATCATAGGTTATTCCGTTGGAACAGCTCCTGCAGCTAATCTAGCTTCAACGAATAATGCGAAAAAATTAATTTTAATTGCCCCTTATTATTCGTTGGTTGATATGACGGTTAGAAAATATAAAATTATCCCAACGTTTTTATTGAAGTATAAATTTGAAACATACAAATACATTCAAAAAGTTAAAAGTTCAATTTTAATAATTCACGGAGACATTGATTCAGTCATTCCATTTGAGGCATCCCAACAATTGTCAAAACTATTGAAAAAAGGGGATGAATTTTATCCAATCAAAAATCAAGGACATGATGATTTTGAAAATAACTCCAATTTTTTGAGTGCTATTAATCTTTTCTTAGAAAAATAAATTAATTATTTTTTAATAATGTGATTGAATTAATTTAATTTAGCACATTCTTTTGTAGAATTTCATTCCATTTAGTATGTTGAATAACATTATACAAAAAACCACACTTATTTCTTTATTATTGATTGCTGCATTAAAACTTAATGCTCAGTCTGACCATTGGGAAACTGTTGTGAATGACAATAGTAATTGGAGCTATTCTATTCCCTCTGCAGCAACTCCAAATACGTGGATCTCTCCATCATTTGATGCTTCCGCATGGAGCGTTGGCCCAGGAGGATTTGGCTTCGGTGATAGTGATGATAATACTCCTATACCAGCAAGCACAATTTCGGTTTATCAGCGCATTACATTTAACGTGGTAGATATCTCTTTGATTACAAAGGCAATATTTAACATGGATTATGATGACGGATTTGTTGCTTACCTAAATGGTGTAGAGATTGCTCGTAATGGATTGACAGGCATTGGACAGCCAAATTACAATCAGTTAGCATCAATCTCACACGAAGCAGTTTTATATTCTGGGGGTTATCCAGACCAATTTGTCTATACTCAGGCGCAAGTGCAAAATGCAATTATAAATGGAACAAATGTCCTTTGTGTAGAAACACATAATCAAACTTCGACTTCTTCCGATTTCACTTCAAGAGCGTTTTTGTCTTTTGGGATATCTGATAATTCAGCCAATTATGGCCCAACGCCTGCATGGTTTGTTCCTCCAGTTGAATTATCTAGCTCAAACTTGCCTATTGTTATTTTGAATACAAATGGAATTACAATTCCAGATGAACCAAAAATTGATGGATTCATGGGCATCATTTACAATGGCCCTGGAGTTCTTAATCACATATCAGATTCAACGAATGAATTTTATGGTCAAATAGCGATTGAACGAAGAGGTTCTTCTTCAAACACTTTTCCTATGAAATCATATGGATTAGAAACAAGGGGGCCAGACACCAACATAAATTACAATGCCTCTATTTTTGATTGGCCAGCTGATAATGATTGGATATTATACGCTCCATACACCGATAAGGCAATGATCAGGAATGTCCTTACTTATAAAATTGGGAACGAAATGGGACGTTGGGCTCCTCGCACACAAATGTGTGAAGTCATACTGAACGGAGAATATATCGGAGTTTATGTTTTTATGGAACGTATAAAAGTAAATCCAGGACGGGTAAATATAGATCCATTAAATTATTCTGACACGCTCAATAATGAATTAACAGGTGGTTACATTATTAAAATAGACAAAACAACTGCTGGAGGAGTAATTGCATGGAATTCTCCATATACGAGCGCGGCTCCTGGTTCAAGTACAATTGGTTATCAATTGCATGATCCAGCTGCAATTGCCATGCATCCTTCACAATTACAATATATTGAAAATATAGTTACTAATTGGGAAAATGCTTTAGCTGGACCAAATTTCACCGACCCCGTTTTAGGGTATAAACCATTCATTGATGAAGCATCTTTTATCGACTTTATGTTGGTGAACGAAGTATCAAAAAATGTTGATGGTTATCGAATTTCAACTTATTTACATAAAAATAGAGTAAGTGAAGGGGGAGAACTTGTAGCAGGACCACTTTGGGATTTCAATTTAGCGTTTGGAAATGCTAATTATTGTCAAGGTTCTGACACAACAGGCTGGGAAATAAATTTTAATTCAGTTTGCGGTGGAGGCTGGCAAAATCCTTTCTGGTGGAGCAGATTACTTGAAGATTCTACCTATTCTCATGCATTAAAATGCAGATGGTTAGAATTGCGTCAAACTAGTTTGAATACCGATTATATACTTTCTTACATTGATAGCATGGCAACGGTTTTAGCAGAACCAGCTACTCGAAATTATAACCGCTGGCCAATTTTAGGAACATATGTATGGCCAAATAACTTCATTGGAAATACCTACCAAGAAGAAATTGATTACATGAAAGAATGGATTATGGGACGTCTAATCTGGATGGACAATAACATGTTTGGAATTTGTGACGATTTAGGAATTAAAGAAATAACTAACCCGCATCACGTTATTGCATTTCCGAATCCCACAGAGGGTAAACTCACACTTAAAACAAACCAACAGTTGAAAAATGTCGCAATAAACATAATTTCAACACAAGGTAAAAACATTCAAACAGTTGAATTTAAAGACTTCGACGAAACAACTTTTGACGTATCAACTTTCAGTGAAGGAATGTATTTCGTGACAATTCTTCAGAATAATGAATTTTATCAAACTATTAAAATTACAGTAAAATGATGTTATATTTAAAAGCAAGTATTCTATCTATCCTATTGATTGGAGCATTTTCAAGTTGTAAAAAAGTTGCTGGTCCTGGCGGTACATCCGTAATTCGAGGAACCATTGTTGGTGTTAATAATTCAACTGGAAATTCAGAAATAATTGACATTACTGTAAAACAAGGTAATGACATTGAGCATGGTGATTATTTTATTTTTAATGGACCTGCAGGTGGTTCTTTATATTATGTTTGGTATAATAATCCAACATGGGTTAGTAATGGCGACCCTCAATTGCAAGGAAGAGTCGGTATTCAAGTTAATTACAATTATAGTGCTACAAACCTAGAAATTGCGAATGCAACTTTAACAGCAATTGATTCATCTTTAAATGGTGATTTTACCATTTCTCAAATCAATGATATATTAACATTAGTTAGTACAAGTCACACTGAAATCACTGATGCGGATAATGGCACAACAAATTTCAACGTTGATGTTACTCATCAGGGAAAAGCCGATGTTAATGGTTCTGAAATGGCAATTACTGAAGAACGCGTATATATAATTTACGGTGATGGTACAGTTTTTAATGATATTGCGCGCACTGGTGCAGATGGATATTTTTCTTTTGAAGGATTACAAGTTGGAAAATACACAATTTACGCTTTAACGAAAGATGCAACTTCAGGCGAAAATATTCCAGTTTATAAAGAAATTGAAATCACTGAAAAAGCAAGTATAAATGAAATTGGTGTGATTTCAATCGTACAATAATGAAACTACTTCTGTCAATTTTCTTTTTACTTTTTGTTTTTGGTTTATCTTTTTCGCAAAATAATTCCTTTTACAATCGATCTTCTATTGCTGGTAAAGTTTACTTGACGAAAAAACTATCTATTAGTGCTGAATTGCAGGGTAGATGGAATTTAACAGAAAGAAGTTATTCAAAATCACTTGTCACCTTGGAGTCAAAATTTGCGTTAACGGAATCGATTAAAATTGGTTTGTTATATCGTAATTCTTGGCAAACCAATGAATATGCACTCTTGGATGGAAAAAGACAAATGACTTCACAGCGAATTTCATTTGGTATTCAAATAGAACCCTCTAAATGGTTAAAAATTGACAAGTATCTTGGAATTCAATTTACAAGTAAAATTCAATATGAAAATTTCAAGTTCAAACGTGAGCAGTTGTATTGGAGAAACAAATTAACGTTAAGACCGCAATTCAAAAGTAAAATTATTAAACCTTTTTTAAGTGCAGAATCATTTTATCGCAGCAATCAATATTACTTTTTGTTGGGTGATCAATTTGTAACTGAGGGATTAATGAATGAAATGCGCTATTCCATAGGAACTGATTTGGAAATTAACAAATCTAATACTTTTACGATTGGATTATTACTCCGTGATTATCAAACAGCGAAAAACACCAATTTAATTCTGAGTTTATCTTACGAGCACACGTTCAGGAAAAACAAAAAAAAATAATCCTCTAATTATTTTTTTTCAAGCCCATAAAATCTTTCAGATAAAAAGGTTCGAAATAAGCTACATCTTCAAATTGCTTCTTGTTAAATTTTTCAAAAGCTAAAGAAATTTGTCCCATTGCTGATGAATAAATTGTCTTGTCAATCGTACAATTCCTATCCATCCAAATTTCTTCTAACTTAATTGCACCATCGCCAAAATAAATGAATGGTTCGAATTCCTTGTAGCTATCTTCCGTTATAATATCTGCGGAAACAGCCTTTAAGGATTTTAAATCTGAACTATAAAATCCATTAAATTCTTCCATTCTCCTGGCGTCGATTAATGCACATAAGTTCATTCCAACATGCTTTTCATTGGCAATTGTAGCAAGAGAAATTAATGAATCTACAGCAATAAGTGGGATTTCTAGCGCATAACATAATCCTTTGGCAGTTGAGACACCTATCCTCAGACCAGTATAAGACCCTGGGCCAGAGGCAACAGAAACAGCGCTTAATTCTTTCAACGAAATAGAACTTTGCAGCAATACCTCTTGAATATAGATTGTCAGATTCTCAGCATGCGAATATTCATTGCTGAGATCTTCTTTGATAGCGATTTGTTTTCCATCACACGATAATGCAACAGAACATACTTTTGTTGATGTTTCGAGATGAAGAATATAAATCATCCTATTTTACAATTTCTAATTTGAAACCGATACCATGCACGTTTGAAATTTGAATCGAATCATCCTCTTTGAAATATTTCCTCAATTTGGTGATAAAAACGTCCAAGCTTCGACCCACAAAATAATCATCTTGTCCCCAAACAGCATTCAAAACTATATCTCTTGGTACAACTTGGTTAATTAAACGACAAAGAATTTTTAAAATTTGAGCTTCCTTTTTAGTTAATGTTTTCTCGAAATTAGGATGAATCAATTTGAAATTAATTGTATCAAATGAATATTCGCCCAACTGAATTATAGTTTCCTCAGGGGCATCAACAATAATATTCACTCGTTTTAATAAAGCAGAAAGCCTAACCTGCAACTCTTCAATGCTGAATGGTTTTGTTAAATAATCATCCCCACCTGCCTTAAAACCTTCAACTTTATCTTCTGTCATTGATTTTGCAGTCAAAAAAAGAATAGGAATTTCAGCGTTTATTTTACGAACATCTCTCGCAAGACTGAAGCCATCTTTTTTAGGCATCATCACATCAAAAATACAGAGATGAAAACTTTCTTCATTAAACCGTTTAAACCCTTCTGCACCATCCGTGCAAAGGGTTACACTATAACCATCAGATTTCAACTGATCAGAAATAACAAAGCCTAAACTTGTATCATCCTCAACTAAAAGTATTTTAATTTTCATGGGGTCTAATATACTGTAAATATAAAAATTTATCAGCTTAGAAAAGTGTTATAAAGAAACAAGAGCTTTGAACGGGCGTTCAAAGCTCTTGCTATACTAATCAACCTAACCTACTACTACTAATACAAATCTAAGCATTTTTTATATTGCTTCAACAGAATTTATTAAGAACATTTTTATGTCTAAAAAAAAATGAAGTCACATTCATGACAAAAAATTTTATGTTATCGTCTAATCAAATTAGAAGAAAATGCCCTAAAGCATTGATTTTGTTAACGTTTGAAAATAAATTAAATCGTAAAGAGAAAAGATCATTTCAAATTTAGACCATTTAAGATTACAATATTCTTCGTATATTTATAAGCGTTATATTAAAACGTTAACTTATTTTCACATAACGATGGTAACAATACTAGTAATAGACGACGAAGAAGACATTAGAGAATTGTTATGTTACAATCTCAAAAAGGAAGGATACGATGTTTATTCTGCTGAAAACGGTGAAAAAGGATTAGCATTGATGGTTACTAACAAACCTGATTTGATTATTCTCGATGTTATGATGCCTGGAATGGATGGAATCGAAGTTTGTGAAGCAATAAGAAGAACTGAAGGATTTGAAAAAACACTCATTTGTTTTCTTACAGCAAGAAATGAAGATTATAGTCAAATCGCTGGTTTAGATGCTGGTGCAGATGATTATGTTGCAAAGCCTGTTAAACCAAAAGTATTGGTTAGTAGGATTAATGCTCTTTTGCGCAGAAAAGGAATGATCTCCCCAGAATCTGGACTTGCAAAAGATCTTGTTATCAACCGTGAGAAGTATGTTGTAGAGAAAAATGGTACTGTTATCCGTTTACCACGAAAAGAATTTGAGTTATTAGCATTACTTGTGTCTAAACCAGATTACGTTTTTGAACGAGATGTAATTTTAGATAAAGTTTGGGGCTCAGATATTGTTGTTGGTGATAGAACTATTGACGTTCATATAAGAAAGCTAAGGGAAAAAATCGGAGACCATTACATCAAAACCGTAAAAGGAATTGGGTATAAATTTGTTGAAGTTCAGAATTAATTACGCCATCTACATTAAATCAATTTATCTTAATTATGAACACAACGTTACCTTGAATTAACAATCTAGTAACATTTCAATAATTATAGAATAACTGTATCGACGTTTCTTTGTACCGAAAAAAAACAAAGAACATATGAATACAAAATTGGCTGGTTTACTTTTATCATTTTTAATAACTTCCATAGGATTTACACAAGGATTAATCAAAGGAAAAGTAACAGACGCTATTTCTGGAGAGTCAATTCCAGGAATTAAAATTTCCATTGAAGGATCTGAGACAAAAGCGTTAAGTGATTTAGATGGTCATTTTGTATTTGATGATATTAAAGCAGGAACATATTCATTGTCTTTTTCATACAATAACTATAACACTAAAATTATAACAGATGTTATCGTTAAAAATGCAGAAACGACAGAACTTGTTGTATCGATGGAAGCTGTTGTTACGGAAATTGGTTTAGTGACGATTCGTGTTAAAATTGACAAAGAATCAAATGAAAACTTGATTATTCTTCAACGAAATAGTGCAGGTATGGTTGATGGAATAACTGCAGAAAACATAAGACGATCTCCAGACAGAGCTGCAAGTGATGTTTTAAAGAGAGTAAGTGGTGCTAGTATACAGGATAATAAATTTGTAATTATTCGTGGTTTGAATGACCGATATAACACAGCCATGATAAATGGATTACCATTACCATCAACAGAGGCAGATAGAAAAGCATTTTCTTTTGATATATTTCCTTCTGTAATGCTTGATAATATGTTGATTTTTAAAACGGCAAGTCCAGATTTACCTGGTGATTTTGCAGGAGGTGTTATTCAAATTAATACCAAAGATGTTCCTGAAAAAGATTTCATTTCCGTAACTGCTGGAACTAATTTCAATACTCAATCAACTTTCAAGGAATATTCAACCTACCAAGGAAGCAGCAAAGATTGGATAGGATTAGGTGCATCGGATCGAGCATTACCTTCAGATATGTTGAGTACTTCAAAATTTAAACTATTACTTTCAGACCCAAACACAGTACTTGAAAACAGTAAGATTTTTACAAATGACTGGGGAATTGACACAAAGAAATCATCACCTTTAGGTCAAAGTTATCAGGTTGGTTTTGCTAAAAATTTAAAACTAAAAAAAAATGAATTTGGTTTTATAGGTGGTCTCACTTACAACTATAACAGAAGGTTTTTAGATGTAACACGAAGAGATTTTAACGAAGATGGTTCAAGACTTTTCGATTACAACGACGCTACCTACAGAGAAAATGTTACTTGGGGAGCGATGTTGAACTTTGCTTATAAAATTGGGAAAAACAACAAAATCGCTTTTAAAAATATGTTCAGTAATAACTCGACTGATCAGGTAATCCATAGAACAGGGGAAAACATTGATGCAGATCAAATTGTTTCAGCAACTACTCAGCAATATACATCTAATAAAATGCTATCTTCACAACTTTCAGGAGATCATTTATTAGAAAAGTCTAAAATCAAACTTAAATGGGGATTAAATTACAGTAAAACACAATCTGCCGTTCCAAATTTGAAAAGAATGTTGTATTACAAGAATAGAACACCACAAGGAACTAATGCTGATTCAGTTTATTCTGCATATGTGCCTTTTGGTGCTCCTTCTCCTGATTTTGCAGGACGCTTTTTCTCTGATTTGAACGAAGATTTATACGCGGGGATGGCAGAAATCTCTATTCCTTATAAGATGTTAAGTCAGCAGAGTTTAATCAAAGTTGGTTATGCTGGATCTATTAAAGCCAGAACATTCGACGCCCGTGTATTTGGATACACCGTTAGCGCAACTTCACTTTTTGACTACAATCTTTTATATCAACCTCAAGATTCTATTTTTTCAAATGACAATATAAGTGCTAATGGTTTCAAATTAGGCGAATCGACAAACCCCTCTGATTCCTACACTGCATCGACAGATTTACATGCTGGATATTTGATGACAGATCAAAAGTTTGGAACAAAAATCAGGGCAGTTTATGGATTAAGAGTTGAAAATTTCAATCAAAAATTAAACTCGTTGACTTATGGAGGCGATACTGTGACGATTGATAACACTACTTTAAGTTATTTACCATCTATAAATTTAACGTATTCACCAACTAAAAAAATCAATATACGTGGCGCTGCATCCAGAACAGTTGCTCGACCAGATTTTAGAGAATTAGCGCCGTTTTCATTCTATGATTTCAACACATCATCAGCAGTTGTTGGTAACGATACTTTAATTTCTTCCAATATCACGAATTTAGATTTACGTTTTGAGTATTTCCCAGGTAATGGACAAATCATTTCTACTTCCTTCTTTTACAAGGATTTCACAAACCCAATTGAAAACACTGTATTCTTTGGTGGTTCAGGGTCTAGAACTTATACATATAGAAATGTTGCGAGTGCTGTAGACTATGGAATGGAGATTGAATTAAGAACTAAGTTGAGTTTCATTGATTCTCTGTTTAATACAGAAGCATTAGACAATTTTACATTCTTTACAAACTTAACCTTAGTAAAATCGGTTGTTGATTTATCAAATGTTCCCCAAGCAGTTACTGAAGAAGAAAAATTAAGACCAATGCAAGGTCAATCTCCTTACCTAATCAATGCAGGATTCATGTATCAAAATGATTCATTAGGGTTTGGATTGAGTCTTATGTATAATAAAATAGGACGAAGAATTGCCTTTGTTGGAACAAATGGTTACCAAGATATTTATGAAAACCCAAGAAATATTTTGGATTTTCAAGTTACTAAAAGAGTCCTTAAGAAAGGTGAATTGAAATTAAACGTAAGCGATATTTTTAATCAAAGGGCTGTTTTCTATCAAGATTTTAACCGTTCAAAGAAATATGAAGAAACTGAAGACAATGAAATTAACGGAATCAAATATGGTAGAAATATAACACTTTCTTTCGCCTATAATTTCTAAATTAAGAAAAATACATCTCCTTCTTTCATTTAAATCTAGCCTCGAAATAAAATTCGGGGCTTTTTTAATCCCAAATAATAAATCCTCAATTCCCAATTTCTAGACATGTTAACATTGCGGTATTATTTATTAATCATTTCTTAAACTAAGAATAATTCCTAGCTAACCTTCATGGAAGACATCCGCTCTACTTTTGCTTCGATAAAAATGGGTAACGCAGCTTCCCAAAAAATACTGCGAAAAAAAACTTAAAATGAAAATGAAAACAAAATTACTATTTATTGCATTTGCTTTAGTAAACATCTTCAGCATCAATGCACAAGTTAGTGTGTCGGGCGACATTTTGTCGAACACGACATGGACAAGCAACAACATTTATACCTTAACTGGAGGATTTGTGTATGTTACTAATAATGCTACTCTGACAATTGAACCGGGAACAATTATCAAAGGAAATGCAACTGCTTTAGTAATCACTCGTGGTGCCAAAATAATAGCAGAAGGAACACAAACACAACCAATTGTTTTTACTTCATATAAACCAAATATAGGAGGACTTGGGGGTAGAAATCCAGGTGACTGGGGTGGAATTTTAATGTTAGGCAAAGCACCTATCAATGATCCAGCTGGACAAAGATTGGGTGAAGGTGGTATTGATCCAACTAAAGGATTGTACGGTGGAACTGATCCTAATGACAATTCAGGTATACTAAAGTATGTTCGAATTGAATTTGCTGGTATTGCATTCCAACCAAACAACGAAACAAATGGTTTAACCATGGGTGCAGTTGGAGCTGGAACAACGATTGACTATGTACAAGTTAGTTATGGTGGAGACGACGCTTTTGAATGGTTTGGTGGAACAGTGAACTGCAAACATTTAATTGTAAACAAGACCGTAGATGATATGTTTGACACAGATTATGGTTTTGGAGGCCGTATTCAGTTTGCTGTTGGTGTTAGTGATTCAACAGTAGCAGATATTTCAGGTTCAAATGGTTTTGAATCAGATAATGATGCTACAGGAACAACAAATGGTCCAATAACGAAGCCAATTTTTACAAACGTAAGTATTTTTGGCCCAAGAGCTACAGCAACTAGTACTGGTTTCGTTCCTAATTTCAAAAGAGCATTACACTTAAGAAGAAGTACTTCTACGTGTACATATAATTCAGTATTTGTTGGGTTTCCGGTTGGTTTGAAAATCGAAAATGCGAACACAGCAAATAATGCTCAATCTGGTACTTTGCAATTCAAAAATAATATCATTGCAGGTTGCACATTACCTTTAGATTCTGCAGCAATATCGCCATCTACATTCGGCATGAACCTTTGGTTCAATGCAGGTGCAAATTCAATTATTGCAAATCCTCAAGGAGTGATGGCAGTTGCACCAACAAATTATTTTGCACCTAACTTTTTATTACAAGCAGGTTCTCCAGCACTAGCAGGAGCAAACTTTACGTATCCAAACTTGAATAATTCATTTTTTACACCTACAACATACAAAGGTGCTTTTGATGGATCAAATGACTGGACGGCTTGTTGGTCAAACTTTAATCCTATATTTACAGACTACGATACACCAGGTATTTCTTACTTAGCTGTTTCAGCTACTGCTGGAGGCCCTGTTACTTTCTGTCAAGGAGGAAATGTTGTTTTAACTTCTAGCACTGCAACTAATAATACATGGAGTAACACAGCAACGACTCAAGGAATTACAGTTTCAACAAGTGGTACTTACACAGTAACAACTACAAACTCTGCTGGTTGTGTTGCAACTTCAGCTCCTATTGTTGTTCTTGTAAATGCTTTACCTACTGCACCTACAATCACTGCTGCTGGATCAACAACTTTCTGTCAAGGTGGTTCTGTTGTATTAACTTCTAGTGCTGCATCTAACAATACTTGGGGTGGTGGAGAAACAACACAAGGAATTACTGCTACATCAAATGGAAATTATACTGTAACTGTAAATGATGCAAATGGTTGTCAAGCAACTTCAACTGCAACTGTTGTTACTGTAAATGCTTTGCCTGCTACTCCAACAATTAGTGCAAGCGGTTCAACTTCATTCTGTACTGGTGGATCAGTTACATTGACTGCAAGTAACGCAACTGGTAACTTATGGTCAACTGGCGAAACTACTCAATCAATTAATGTTACTGCTTCAGACGTAATAACTGTTACATATACAAATGCAAGTGGTTGTGAGGCAACTTCATCAGCAACTACTGTAAACGTTAGTGCTACTCCAGTTCCAACTGTTGTTGCAACAGCAACTCAAGCTTGTTCAGGAGAAACGATTACATTAACAGCTTCTACTTCTGATACTTATTTGTGGAGTAATGGTGCAATAACTCAAACAGTTGATGCAACAGCTAATGGAACGTACTATGTTACAACAACAAATGCAAATTTATGTGACGGTGTTGGTCAATCTGCTGATGTTACTTTAACATTTACACAAACTCCAACTGCAAGTGCTACAAACACAACTTCTGGTAATGTTGTAACATTTACAAACACATCAACAAATGCTACTTCTTACTCTTGGGATTTCGGTGATTTTTCTAACTCATCAGCTGCCTCACCAGCACATGCTTATGCTGCTAACGGTAGTTATACTGTAACACTAACAGCAACTAATGGAAACTGTACAGATGTGATTACTTATACACTTGTAATTTCTGTTGGATTGAATGAAATTGAAAACTTCACAGATGTTAAATTGTATCCAAATCCAACTAATGCTAATACTACATTAGAATTTGAGAATCAATCAGCTAATGAAGCGACTGTAACAATCATCAACCAGTTAGGTCAAATCATTACTGTTCAAAATGTACAATTAGAGCAAGGAAATAACTCAATAGAGTTAAACACAATTGAATTAAACAATGGATTATA
>CANNKP010000044.1 GCA_947505255.1 Flavobacteriales bacterium | reverse complement strand
GTACCGCAGAATATATGAGTTATTTTATACAGAATTAATACTTAAAAACGCAAAATGATTGTTCGAGAATTAGCAGAAAAAGCGGAAATGTTGAATTATTTATCCGTCATGCAAGAACTTTATCCTTCATTGACATTAGAAGATTACGATACAGATTTAACAGCGATGATTCCAAATAATAACTATGGGCAAGTGGCTGTTTTTGATGGAGATGATTGCCTCGGAATTGCAGGTTATTGGATAGGGACAAAATTGTGGTGTGGTAAATATTTAGAAATTGATAACATGGTTGTTTCCACTAAATCTCGTTCTCAAGGTGTTGGTAAATTAATCTTCAATTACCTCGGTGAAAAAGCGAAAGAAGAAGGTTGTTCGATGATGGCATTAGATTCCTATACAGCGAATTTCAAAGCGCATAAATTCTTTTACAATGAAGGATTTGGACCAAAAGGTTTTCATTTTATTCGGATATTAGAGGACAAAATGATTCGATGAAAAACCACTTGTCCTCTTTCTCAACCTCAAAACAAAAAAATAAAAACTTTCTAATAGAATTTCGTAATTTAGGTGCATAAACTATATTATGAAAAAACTAATACTTCTTTGTGTTTTCGGATTGTCAACACTTTTCACATTCTCACAAGGCGAAAATTCTACTCACTGTTATAAAAGAGATTTCAAAGGATCACCAACAGCAAAAAGCAATACGCTTTCAGTTACTCAAATTGCTGAATCTGAAAAATACAACGTGCATTTTTATGCATTAGATGTTGCTATGAATAACTTGGTTACTGACATCGCTGGAACTGTTGAAATTCATGCAACGGCAAATACAATCTTAGATTCTGCATTGTTTGAATTGTTTCAAACGCTTGTAATTACACAAATAAGAGTTGATGGAACACCAGTAATATTTTCAAGAAATATATCAGCTGTTAAATGCCCAGTTAATGCGGTAGCTGGTCAATCTTTTATTCTTTCTATTGATTATAATGGCACGCCACCAACTTCAGTTACAAATCCATTAGGTGGTGCGGGAATGTCAAACGACAATTCACCTTCATGGGGAAATCAAGTTACATGGTCTTTGTCTCAACCATTTTCAGCATACGAATGGTGGCCTTGTAAACAATCATTAACGGATAAAGCGGATAGCTGTTCTGTAAAAATCACTGTTCCAACTGCATGTAAGGCTGGTTCAAATGGCTTATTAGAAAATGTTGTTGACCTTGGAAATGGTACTTCTCGTTATGAGTGGAAACATAGAAATCTGATTGATTATTACCTTATTTCTGTGGCAGTTGCGCAATATGTTGAATATAATGTGTTTGCAAATCCAGTTGGATCTTCAGGTCCCGTTTTAATTCAAAATTATATTTATGATAACCCTGCAACATTGCCAAATTTCCAAGCAGAGATTGATGAAACAGCAGATTTTATTGAATTGTTTGCAACATTAGTTGGACCTTATCCATTCGATAATGAAAAATATGGACATTGCATGGCTCCAATTTCTGGTGGTATGGAACACCAAACAATGACGACGCAAGGATTTTTTGAAAAAAGTTTAACAGCGCATGAACTTGGACACATGTGGTTTGGCGATCACGTGACATGTGCTTCTTGGGCGGATATATGGGTGAATGAAGGTTTCGCTTCTTACCTCGATTATTTAATGATTGAAAATTTATATCCTGCAGAAAAAGTTCAGTACATGTTGGATGTTCACACGAATGTAATGAGCGCTTTAGGAGGCAGTGTTTGGGTATTGGATAGTTTGAATGAAACACGCATTTTTAGTGGTCGTTTGACGTATGACAAAGGTTCATCTATTATTCATACGATGCGTTTTATGTTAAATAACGATGTGCAATTCTTTCAAGCTTTAAGAAATTATCAAACTACGTTCGCAGACAGTGTAGCAAAAGGATTGGATGTCAAAGCCGCTCTAGAAACAGTAAGTGGAATAGATTTCACCAATATGTTCAATGAATGGTATTTCGGAGAAGGTTATCCTACTTATTCAACACGAAGAAATGCTGTTGGAAATGATTTGAATTTCGAGATTACCCATACTGCATCAAAACCTAGTGTTACACCAACTTTTACAAATCCATTAGAGGTGAAATTCTCTCGAACAAGTCAAGCAGATACTACAATTCGCTTTGACATTGCTGGAAACACGAATCAATATTTTATTCCAAATATTGGGGGCGTAACAAATGTTGTTGCGATTGACCCAAATAATTGGGTAATTAATAAAGTTGGAACAAATATTACTGACGTTAATTTTTTAAATGATCTCAATGAGTTTTCATTAAATGAATTCATTACCATTTTCCCAAATCCAACAGTCGGAACTGTTCAAATTAATTTACCAAATGAGATGAAGAATTGTTCACTTAAAATAACTGATTTAAATGGCAAAATTTTGAAAAAATCGATTGTTTCAAATTTTGAAAAAATCTCTTTAGAAGAATACCTTGCAGGAACCTATTTATTCGTTTTTGAAGTTAATAATTCAATAATCAAAATTGAAAAGGTTCAGAAAAATTAATAGTTACTATTGGGGAATGAAATGAATAGTAAAATAATCAGGGTTCATTTTCAATTACCTGATATTTTGTAAGTGCTTCAGCTCTTGAACATGCATTAAAATGCCACCATTCTGTTGGTAAATTTCTAAAAGTTTGAGAGCGCATTACTTTTCTCAATAATTTTCTATTTTCAATTTGTTGAATTGTCAAATCACCTATCGATAAATAATAATTCTCCATACTTGGATAGGCAATTTTTCTAAATTCATCAAAATCTGCTCCCATATCTAATGGAACTCTTTTTGAATCACAAATCGCTAAATCAACTGCCGCACCGAAATTGTGCAAACTTTTATTAATTGGATTAGACGCATATTTAACTCTTTCAGTATATGGAATTGTATCAAGAGCATTCCATATTTTCCATTGAATCGAAACGGGGCGAACAGCATCGTAAATAAATAGATGTAAGCTTGTGTCAATTGAAGATAAATATTCTTGACATTTTGATAAGCGTTCTGCTACATCTTTTTGTAAATAGGGTTTATTAATTCGATCATATAATTTTATTCCCATGAAATTATTTATTGTACTATATTTCAAATCAAACCAAATAACACTATTCAAAGAATGAACATCGACAAGATTATTCAGCAATAAAACAGAATCCATATTTACACTACTGTTCGCAATATTGCGAACTTTAAATGTTGCAATTTTAGCTTTATTAGATTCTTTATTTGGAGTATAATCAGATTTACAACCTACAAATAACAAAAGAAGTAAGAAGGACAAAAGCGTTTTCATACTCCAAAGTTCTAAAAAGAAACGAAAACAGCGATGCAATTTGAACATTTGACGTAAATTTGACCACTAATAAAAAACAAGATGCCAAAATTATCTCAAAAGGCAATAGAAATGCCTGCTTCACCAATCCGTAAATTGGTTCCTTATGCTGAAACAGCAAAGGCTAAAGGAAAAATTGTATACCATTTAAATATTGGTCAACCAGATATTGAAACTCCTGAAGTTGCTTTAAATGCAATTAAAAACATGGACCGAAAAGTAATAGAATACAGTCATTCAGCTGGATTTGAAAGTTACAGAAATGGTTTATCGGCATATTATCAAAAAACGGGAATCAATGTTAATCCTGAAGATATTTTAATTACAACAGGAGGTTCAGAAGCATTGATTTTTGGATTTATGGTTACGTGTAATCCAGGTGATGAAGTTATTATTCCAGAACCATTTTATGCAAATTACAATGGATTTGCTGTAATGGCTGGAGTCAATGTTGTTCCGGTAACATCAACAATTGAGACAGGATTTGCTTTACCACCAGTAGAAGAAATTGAGAAAAAAATCACTTCAAAAACGAAAGCAATTGTCATTTGTAATCCTGGAAATCCTACTGGATACTTATATTCTAAAGAAGAACTTGAACAATTACGTGCTATTGTATTAAAGCATGATTTAATTCTTTTTGCTGATGAAGTTTACAGAGAATTCTGTTACGATGGAGCTATTCCATTTTCTGTGATGAATCTATCTGGTTTGGAAGAAAATGTTATTATGATAGATTCTGTTTCTAAACGTTATTCAATGTGTGGAGCTAGAATTGGAGCATTAATCACAAAGAATAAAGAGATTATGGCTGCTGCATTGAAATTCGGTCAGGCACGTCTTTCTCCACCAACAATTGATCAAATAGCATCGGAAGCTGCATTGAACACACCACAATCTTATTTTGACAATGTTGTTGCTGAATATGTGCAACGCAGAAACATTATGATTGAAGGGTTAAATAAAATTCCAGGAGTATTTTGTCCAAAACCAAGCGGTGCATTTTATTGTGTGGCCAAATTCCCAGTTGACGATGCTGAAAAATTCTGTCAGTGGTTATTGGAAGACTTCGAATTTGAAGGTCAAACAGTTATGATGGCTCCTGCGAATGGTTTTTATTCTACAAAAGGAGCTGGACAGCAAGAAGCGAGAATTGCATATGTCTTAAATCAAGACTCATTGCGCAAAGCAGTAATCTGTTTAGAAGAAGCGTTGAAAGTTTATCCTGGAAGAACGGTATAAGCTAAAATATAAAATTAAAGCCTTTCAATTGAAAGGCTTTTTTTATGCACTATTATCCAAAAAAAAACGGAATCAATTTTGATTCCGCTTTTCAATTATTCATATGAAATTACTTCACGTACACTTTCTTAGTTACGTTACCACCATCAAATTGAGCAGTGATTGTATAGATTCCTGTTTCAACTCCTTCAAATGGAATTTCAGTATTGATATCTTTAATTGTTACAACTTTCACTTCTTGTCCAGCCATATTGAATAGTGCAATTCGACCGCCAATTAAATCTGGAGTAACGTTGATTGTAGCATTATTCAATGTAGTTTTGATTGTTACCTTATTATCAACAGCAACATCATCTAAACCAACCATCATTCCTGCAAGAATTGGCAAATCTGTATTTTGATTGTAAGCATAATCTTTTACACGAATAGTATCAGCACCAGCAGAAACATCCATACGAGCCCATCCATAATGTGTATTTGCACCAATCATGAATTTAACTCCAAGAAATTTATCTGAAACACCAAGAAAAGCACCTTGAGCCACTGGATAATTACTTAATGAAAAAGCTGGAACATCCGCAAGACCTTCAAGACCAAGCATTGTCCCACTAGAAGAACCACCGAAAACAGCCGCTGCATTAATCATATCTCCGTTATTCAAAGCTGCAACAACCATCGTAGAACTACTTCCACTTCCTGCCAATTGTAAAACTCCATTTCCCATTGCTGGAGTTGCAAAAGCACCTGTTCCATTGAATGTAAATGAAATTCCATTTAATGTTCCAGTTTGATTTATGACTGCCATTACATCCATAGAAATATCGACTACAGCATCACTATTAAAATCCAAATCATATTGACCACTAGCAGTGTCAATAATCACATCTGGATTAACATCCGTATATACAATTTGAGAATTTACTGCTCCACTAGCAAGAACTGCACCTGCAACGGCAGAAAATCGAGCTAATTTAGACTCATTTATAGTATTTTTTTTTATCATTCTCTTAAAATTAGTAAGTTAGATTTCAAATTTAAGTTTATTTTATTTTGCAACCAAAAATTTTATTTGAACGTTCATATAAGATACATAAACGGTTGAATTGAATAGACTTAAAAGATGAAAAAAAGCGAAATCTTTCTTGATACCGCTTTTCCAGACTTTTTATATGACTATTTCTATTTTATATAGACTTTCTTATTTACCATTTCTCCATCAAATTGAGCTGTAATCGTATAAATTCCTGTTTCTACTCCTTCAAACAAAATTTCGGTATTAACATCTGTAATTTGAACTACTTTGATTTCTTGTCCAGCCATATTAAATATCACAACACGACCTCCAATCAAGTCAGGTGTTACATTAATTGTTGCATTATCTAATGTTGTTTTGATTGTTACCTTATTTTCAACAGCAACATCATCTAAGCCTAAAGTTTGACCAGCAAGAATTGGTAAATCTGCATTTTGACTATAAGCATAATCTTTCAATCGAATTGTATCCGCGCCAGCTGTAACATCTAATCGCGCCCATCCATAATGTGTATTTGAACCAATCAAGAATTTTACACCTAAAAATTTATCGTTAACTCCTAGGAATTGACCATAAGTTATTGGATAGCTGAAAGGCCCACTTGATGAACTACTTCCTGAAATTAAGGCGTTAACACCTAATGTACTTGAACTTGATGCGAATACATCTGCTGCATCAATAACATCTCCATTATTTAAAGCTGCAACAACCATTGATGTGCTGGTTCCAGTCCCAGTTACAGTTGCA
Source organism: Flavobacteriales bacterium (assembly GCA_947505255.1). Taxonomy (GTDB): domain Bacteria; phylum Bacteroidota; class Bacteroidia; order Flavobacteriales_D; family Crocinitomicaceae; genus M0103. Next base: position 9,707 of record CANNKP010000044.1, on the reverse strand, counting down.
ATTTGAACTAATCCTCCTCCTGCACCTGGCGCAGCCAAAGCAACGAAACCAGCATATGTGTATGAAGAACCCGAAGATGAACTTCCACCAGCAATGTGAATTACTCCTAACGTAACATCACTTATTGCATCGTTGTTAAAATCTAAAGCATAAGGCCCACTTAAAGTATCGATAACAACATCTGGGTTTACATTCGTGTAAACAATTTGAGAATTTACAGCTCCAGTTGCTAGAACAGCGCCTGCAACAGCAGAAAATCGAGCTAAATTAGACTCGTTTATTGTATATTTTTTAGCCATAGTATACCTGTTAATGTGTGAATAAATATATGAATTTTAGAGTTATTGCTGAATAAAATTTATCATTTGATCAATTTGTTCATTTGGATTGTTTTTATATTCAGAATAGTCACTTATTAAAATGTCTATTGTTGGTTGAGATTCAATCCAATTATCAATTTTAAATTGATTCTTCTCATTCTTTTGAAAGTGCGATAGAGCAAATGTTTCCTTTTTTATTTTTTTACCCATCATTTTTTGCTCAACTTCAATAACTTCGTTTAAATCCCTTTTTATAACAATCAATTTGTAATTATAATTCGGTGGCAAAAAACTAAGGAATTGCGGATGAACATATAAAATTTGGTTTCCAAAATCCTTTAACCAAAGAGAATCTAAATGTAATTTCTTCGTTTTCGATATTATATATTTATCTAATAAGTTGTCAGCTTTTTTATTTTGAACAGCGGCTATTCCATTTTCAACTAATGCCTCCAAAACCTCTTCAAATCCAGAGCCTGTTAAGCCTGTTATTAAATTCAATTCACCTTTTATATTTTCTTTCAAAAACAGTTCATGTTCATTTTTAGCAACTTCATTTAATACATTCTTACTATATATTTCAACCAACCATTTATGTGCTTTTGTCATACCAGGAGATAAACGAACAGCTACTTCAAATGCTTCAACCGCTTGTTGAAAATATCCCGTCTTAAAAAATGCTTCCCCAAGATGATAATGAACATTGGGCATGAAAAAATTCTCTTCGATTGCCAATAAAAATTCATCAATTGCTGGCTCTATTCTATTACTTCTTAAAAAAGCAATACCCAATCCATGATGTGCTCTAGGATTTCTATCGTCGATAGCAAGTGCTTTTATGAATTGTTTTTCTGCCGCTTGATAGTTTTTATGCGCATTGTGAATTTTACCAATATTCACAGCAACCTGCATATTATTGGGGTTTTTCTTTTGTACTCTTTCTAAAATTGGTAAGGCTTTTTTCGGTTTGTTAATTTGTAAATTCAATAAGCCCTCAACAAATTCCAAATACATGGGTTCTTCCATTTCTTGATTTCCAAATGGATCTTCGGGATTCTTTTCTAATATTTCTTTCTTTCTTGCTAAAAAAGCCTTCTTTTCTTCTTCCCTAAGTTCATCAATCAATTCTTGACATTTAATCAACTTGTTTACCATTAAATAAGCATATGCCAATCGCTGACCGTAACGCAAAATTTTTGATTCAGAAAAAATAGTTTCAAGAATTTCAATTGCCTTTTCAATTTTTCCACCGTTTATGAGGTTTCTAGCAACATAATACTGATTTTCCCTTTTTGCTTTTTCAACTGCCAATAATTTATCATCACCTATTTCATCAATATATCCTAATTCGACCAATTGCTGTAAAGCCTGAATTGCCTCCCATGGGTCTTCTTGCAAATCAGGCGGGTGCATTCCAAAATCACCTGCAACATCTTCCCAACTTTCAATGTATTTTGGCGCTTCATTTTTTTCGAAAACAGCTTGAATAACGCGGCCCTCCATATCCTTCCCAACTGGCAATCCAAATAGGGCTAATAAAGTTGGAGTAATATCTAAAACTGATGCACCACTGATCCGTTCACCTCCTTTTTTAATCCCTGGACCAGACATCACCATTACGCCATAAGGACTATGTTCAATAGCTGGCCCTGATGGTTCAAGTGGAATACTTAATGGTCGCTGGTGATCTGAATGAAAGCCATGATCTGAGATGATGATAACAGTTGTCTCATCATCAATTAATTCCAATGTTCTTTCGAGCATCATGTCATGAAAACGATATCCAGCTTCCACTACTCCTTTATAATTTTCGTAATCTTTTAAATCAATCTCAGGTCTATATGGCGGATGAAATTTCATCGTTAAATGACTGAAATGGTCAATTGCATCATGGTATACAGCCATGAAATCCCATTCTGTATTTTCCATTAAATGGGTTGAAGCGGCATGAATACTAGCGGCATTGGCGATAACTTTCACCACTCCTGCAGTTCTTTTCTCTTTCCTTAATTCTAAATCATTCAATAAATTAGGAATAAAAGGAATTGTCATCGCTAATGTTATTTCACCTGGATGAACACGCCACTCTTTCATTTCCTCAATCATTGAATTAGGGTGAACCGTTCCTTTGCTCATCACCCATTCCTCCTCTATTTTCGCATTGGCAACTTGATAAAGATTTGAAATCATAACACCGTTTATTGGTTCAGCCGGGTTACTTGGCCACCATCCTACAACATTGCTTTTCTTTCCTTCGTGATGCAAAATATTCCAAATGGCTTTAACTTTTCTTGAAGTTGATGTAATAGGCCGCAACCCTGTTCCATCAGGATTTGGTTCAATAAATCCTCCAATTCCATGTTTATCTGCTCTAAATCCGGTCGCAATACTTGTCCATAACATCGGTGAAAGTGGTGGGTCTAAAGTTTGTAATTTACCATAAACTCCTCGTTCAATAAGCGATTTTAAAGCAGGCATTTTGCCTTGTTCAATAAGAGGGTCAATTACTTTCCAATCAGCAGCATCCCAGCCAATCAATAAAACTTTTTTTGAAGGAGGATTATTCATCTTTTTTTGGTTTAGACTTTTTAGCAACCTTCGTTTCCTTTGCAACTTCTCGCCATTTACGTATTCCTATTGATCCAAGTGCTAATATTCCAATTGACCCTTGAGCCGTTAAAGTATATTCTTCTGTTTTTTTAGTTTTCATTTCTGTTTCTATAAAGTTCTGGACGCACCACTTCGATTAATAAATTTGACGTTGTTTTAATTAAACAAAAATCAACTATTTTTTGAATCTCAGGTTCTGTGTTGAAAATTAATTCGTTGTAATTTACATCAATAAATGGAATAGAATTATCCTCAAAAAATCGATATGTTTTGCTTAAATGTTGCTCATAAATACCTCTGAATTTTTCGCGTTCACTGAGTTGATCTTTTTGAAGCATTACTTCTTGAGAACGCAGTATCTCATCCATATTTCTGCGCATAAAAATCACACGATATTTATGATTTTTATTCAAAAAAATAGGTAATGGAGCCACAATTTTCAGTGCTTTTCCAACTGCCAAATCGAGAAATGAATTGTCTTTAACTATTCCTTTTACAGCCTCAAGTTCAAAATATCCTTCTGGATTATTAATATCTTTTTCTCTTTTTCCATCTGAAAAAACAGGTATCTCTGATTTTTCAATGATTTGCATCATGAGCGAAGTTCCTGAACGTGGCAAACCAGTAACGATTAAAATTTCAGCCATGGTTGTTTATTTGTAGACGAATTTATAAATTATAATCGATTGAATTATTCAGATGGATCCCAGAATTATCTTGTTTCGATGTAATTTAATTTCACCTTTTATTTCCAATTGCTTCAATAAGCGCGATATAACTACTCTTGATGAATGCAAATCTTCTGCAATTTGCTGGTGAGTATGATTTATTTCCAAACTTCCCAATAACTTGGCTTGATCAACAAGGTATTTCTTCAAACGTTCATCTAAGCGCATGAATGCAATTGCATCGACAGTTTCCATTAATTCCGTTAATCGCGTATGGTAACTTTGTAAAATATATTCCCTCCAAGATTTGTATTTACTCATCCAATTTTCCATCATTTCAACAGGAATCATTAACAAGAGTGAAGGTTCCATCGCTGTTGCTTTTATTTCACTTACTGATTGACGAACACAACATTGTAATGTCATCGCACATGTATCTCCTCCTTCTATATAATACAACAACAATTCATCACCATTTTCATTTTCACGGGAGACTTTTACCGAGCCAGTTAAAACTATTGGAATCATTTTCATGTTATCTCCAACATTAAGAATTAACTCATCTGTTGAAACATTTTTTAATTGTCCAATTTTTATTATTTCATCAATTAATTCTTTTTCTAAAAAATAACTTAATGAATCTTTAATAATCTGAATGGTCGATTCCTCAATTTCTAATCTTGTCATGTTTAAAAGTATATAATAAATTGTAATTATACAGTGTGTATAGATATTATCATAAAAGAACTGATTTAAAAAGATATTATCGTTTCTGATATTTTTTTCTTATATTGTCCTGAAATTTATATTGCTAAACTATGAGAAAAATACTACTACTAACTTTTTTAAGCTTCATATCATATCAAGCTAACTCACAATGTACCACAACTAATGCAACATCGTGTCTTTGTGAAGACGGAACAGCAAATTGTCTTTTATTACCAGATATTACTGCATCTTGGAAAGGAATCAGTAATGGCGGATACATTGAGTACCCGCAAACTGGAGCAGGAACAAATTATGCAGGTCAAGGATCTGATGATGGAAGATTAAGAGTTACAGGATCTACTCCTAATATTGGTCATGGCTCATTTACTGTGAGAGGTCAAGATGACAATGGAAATAGAACTTTTCTTTGCGGAAATGACACAGTCTTTAATGTACCATCTACTGGTCAATTTACGTGTCCGAATGGATTTCAAAATCCAAAACAACTTATTACTCAAAGAATTTACCATAAAAATGGGAACGCTATGAGTTATGAAGACCATTTTGCTGGTAGCGTAACTTACCACCCGTCTCACGGTCATAACCATGTTGATGATTGGGCGGTAATGACGCTGAGAATTCAAACTTCAGATCCTAGTCCATTAAATTGGCCAATCGTTGGAACTGGTGCAAAAATTGGTTTTTGTTTAATGGATTATGGACAATGTGGATCAACAGGAAGCACTTATGACGGGCATTGTAGAGATAATAACACTGTTTATTTAGGTGGAAACACGCTACATAATGTTGATTTTCCAAATTGGAATCTAGGTGGTGGAAACTATAATTGTTCAGTTGTTGAACAAGGAATTTCATCAGGATGGACAGATGTATATGGAAAACATTTGGATGGTATGTGGATTAATGTTCCAGCAAACACGTGTAATGGTAATTATTACATCGTTTTAGAAGTTGACAAAAACAATATCTTCTTAGAAGAAAATGAGGACAACAATTGGACTGCAGTTCCTGTTACTTTAACGCAACAATTATCAGCAGGGTCTTTAGCTTTACCTTTAATCTCATCGAATAACTCTAGTAATTTGTGTGATGGCCAATCAATTACTTTAACCGCAACAGCAGGAAGTTCATTTCTTTGGTCGAATGGAGCAACAACTCAATCCATTACTGTAAATCAACCTGATTCTTATACATGTCAGGTTACGAATTACTGTGGGGTAAGTACTTCTCTTCCATTCATTGTAAATAATGTTGTTCCTAATGCACCTGTTGCAGTAGGAGATACAGTTTGTATTTCAGGATCAGTGATTTTAAATGCAACATCAAGTGGAAATATTACATGGTATGACAGCAATAATATTTATGTCGGAAATGGAAACACTTTTACTACACCTGTTTTAACAGCGTCAGCAACTTATTTTGTTCAAAATACTGATTCTTATTTAGATTCAATTCACGCCGAACCGCATACAAATGGTATTGGAGGTGGAGGATATGTTGCGTCTGAGCAATATGAAACTTTTAACAGTTATACTAATTTCACATTAAAATCAGTATTGCTTTATTCTCAGGCTGCAGGAAATGTAACCGTTCAATTGCAGGATGCCACTGCACAAGTTTTAGCTACAACAACAGTAAATGTTCCTGCTGGATCGAGTCGTGTAACATTGAATTTTAATGTTCCAATTGACTCAAATTTGAGACTTGTTGGAAAAAACATTACAACAACAGGTTTGTACAGAAATAATAACAGTGCGACTTATCCATATGAAATTCCAAATATTGTTTCGATAAATGGGGCTTCAGCTGGGGCATCTTATTATTATTATTTCTATGATTGGGAAATCTTGACTTCAAACAGCACCTGTTCTAGTGCCATGGTTCCAGTTGAGGCAGTTGTCTTGTCATGTGCTGGAATTGGCGAAAACATTCCATTCAAAAAATCGATCAAAATTGCACCGAATCCAAATAGTGGGAAATTCAATATAGAATTTGAAACAAATTATTCGGGTTCATTGAAAGCAGAAATACTAAATCTAGTTGGACAAGTAGTTTATTCAGATAACATTGATCATTCAATTGGATTAAATACGTGGCAAATGAATCAAAGTTCTTTATCCAAAGGTGTTTATTTATTCAATATCTTCTTCGAAGGAAAAAATTACACAACTCGAATGATAATCGATTAATTCTAAAAATGTTCAAAAAAATAATTGTTCTATTTCTTCCACTGTATTTATGCAGTGGAAGTTTTTTTTATAGTCAGGTTACGGAATGGGAAATTTTTGACGAATCAAATTCATTATTACCAAATAATACGATTCGTTGTTTATTAGTTGACAGAACAAATCAACTTTGGATTGGAACTGATAATGGTTTAGCGCATCTTACAAATGGAACTTGGGAAATTTTCAATACAAGTAATTCAGGTTTAACCGATGATTACATTCGTGCATTAGCCGTTGATAATAATAATCATATTTGGATAGGTACAACTTTGGGAGGTTTATTAAAATATGACGGTTCTACTTGGCAAGCCTTTACCACTTTAAATTCAAATATCTCTGATAATTTTATCCGTGCAATTTCCATCGACACAGCTGGTAATAAATGGATTGGAACAGTTGAAGGATTAACAATGTTTGATAACACAAATTGGCAAACTTGGACGATTGCAAATTCTGGTATTTTCTCAAACAACATAACCTCAATAGGAATTGACAGTCAAAACAATAAGTATATTGGGACAATAAATGGTGGATTAATTTATATTATTAATGGAATTCTTCACAATTACACCATTCTCAATGCTGGTGTTCCTGATAATTCTATTTCTGCTGTTCAAATAGATGAACTCGGAAAGCCTTGGTATGCAAGCCCAGCACAAGGATTATTCACTGATACTGGAAATCAAACGTGGTTATTGCAAAATAGCAGTAATTCAGGATTGGTATCAAATAGTTTAACAACAATGATTATTGATGATACGCAAAACTTCTACTTAGGAACTCATCAAAATGGTTTGTCAATAAAAACATATAATTCTCTTTGGGAAAACTACACTGTTTCCAATTCAGGAATTCCTGAAAATCACATTTTATCGCTTGCAAAAGATTCCAACAATTATGTTTGGATTGGAACATATTCAAAAGGTCTTGTGAGATTATTGGAAGGGCAATTAGACCTTAAACATTTACAAAAGGATCAAAATACTCAGGTTTTTCCAAATCCTGCTCATTCGAATGAACAAATAAATTTTAATCGGATATTAATTCAACCAACCATACAAATTTTCTCAACGGAAGGCAAATTGATTTCAACTGAATCCTATAAGGACATTATTTCAACCATCTCATTTCCATTTCTTAAACAAGGGAATTATATTATAAAAATACAAGAAAATGATAAAATTGAGAATATTCATTTCATCATTTTTTAACTGATAGTCTTTGTTTCCGCCTTGAAAGGAATGAAAATACATGACCTTAATCATATTTTCAATTGCCATTAATCATATTCCATAAAAAGCAATATTAGTTTCTTTGTTAGGATATTTCGTCGCCTTTTTTTTCGTGCGATACTTAAAAATTAACAAAGAAACACATGGAAATAATTGCAGCCTCTACAGAACAATTACTTGCTGATTTCGAATCAAAAATCAATGCAGAGATAAAAATAGAGCCACGTGATTGGATGCCGGAAGAATACCGTCAAAATTTAATACGTCAAATGTCTCAGCACGCAAATTCAGAGGTAATTGGCATGCAACCTGAAGGGAATTGGATTACAAGGGCACCATCGTTAAGAAGCAAGAAAATATTATTAGCTAAAATTCAAGATGAAGGCGGTCATGGTTTATATTTATACAGTGCCGCAGAAACTTTAGGTGTTAGCCGTGAAGAATTAATTCAAGCACTCCATGAAGGGAAAGCTAAGTATGCATCTGTTTTTAATTATCCTGCATTAAATTGGGCTGATATGGGGGCAATTGGTTGGTTGGTTGACGGAGCAGCAATAACCAATCAGGTTTCATTGCAACGAACTTCTTATGGACCGTATTCTCGAGCAATGGTAAAAATTTGTAAGGAAGAATCTTTTCACCAACGACAAGGTTATGAAATAATGTGGCGCATGATGGAAGGAACAAAAGATCAGCAACAAATGGCGCAAGATGCATTGAATAGATGGTGGTGGCCAGCCTTGATGATGTTTGGACCGCATGATTCTGACTCGCCTAATTCAACTCTAGCGATGAAATGGAAGATAAAACGAGAATCAAATGACCAGTTACGTGAAAAGTTTATTAATAAAACAATTCCACAAGCTGAATTGATTGGATTAAAAATTCCTGATGAACATTTACAATTATTGGATAATGAGACGTACAAACATGGTGATATTAATTGGGAGGAGTTTTGGGCAGTTATAAAAGGTAATGGACCGTGCAATCAACAACGACTTGAACATCATATTCGAGCGCATCAAGAGGGCGCGTGGGTTAGAGAAACAGCTATTGAATCAGCTCAAAAAAATAAAATATAACCATGAACAAAATTGACTTGAAAGAATCAATAATTGAATCTAAAAAACAATTAATTTCTGAATTAAAAGAAAAAATAGCATCTAGTTTGACTATGGTAGATATAGATGAGTCAGATACTATAGACCCAGAAGATTTATCCCACCAATCAGAATCATTAGAATTAAAAAATCTCTTTGAACAAAAGCTAAAGAGAGCAGAAATTGAGTTGGATTCTTTAATCCATATGGACTTTTCAGAAAAGAACGAAGCAGATAAAGGTGCATTGGTATCAACAGAAAGTTTTCATTTTTTGATTGGTTATGCGACCATGCCTTTTGAATTTGATGGAAAAAGAATAATTGGAATATCAGTCGATTCTCCAATTTACCCTCATATTAAAGGCAAAATTGTTGGAGATAATTTTTCCTATTCAGAAAATAAATATAAAATATTAAAAATTCAATAAGAAAAATCATGGAAGCAAAAGAAAATCAAGGAGAATTATGGGAGGTATTTCTTCAAACGAAACCAGGTCAAGCTTTTAAACATGTTGGGAGTGTTCATGCTTTTGATAAAAATTTAGCCATTGAAAATGCCCGCGATGTTTATACACGCAGAGGCGAAGGCACTGCTTTATGGGTTGTACCTAGTAAAGAAATCGTTGCCGTAACAGCGAATGAAGCAGAATATTTCTTTGAAGCGGCCGATGAAAAAATTTATCGACATCCAACATTTTATTCAATGCCAGAAGGTGTGAAAAACATGTAATTAAAAAGGTATGGAAACACAAAAAAAATACTATTTACAAATAGCCGATAATGCGTTAATTTTAAGTCATAGATTAAGTGAATACTCAAG
>CANNKP010000043.1 GCA_947505255.1 Flavobacteriales bacterium | reverse complement strand
GAATAATCTAATATTTTATTCGCATCTGAAACGATATTGTTTAAATAGCGCTTTGCACCATTTTTCAACATATTTCTACTTGCAATGACATTTTGAAATGAATTCTTTGAGAAATGCATCCAATTCACTCCTACTGTATAATTCCATTGGTTTTGAGTGGGAATGTTTCCTAAAATATATTCGTTGTATTCTCTTTGTGTTGAATCGGTTATTGTTTCGTTTACTTTTGAATTTAATGCGAATTGGTCCAGAGCCCCTAAACCGATAAAAGTCAGCTTATTCTTTTGATTTATTTTATAATTAAACTTGAATTGCGAATCATTATAAGTAGGCAAAAAAGGTAATTTAAGTGCCGCAAAAAGAAATTGCAAGTAAGATCTTCTGACAGAAAAAATAAAGTCAACTTTTTTACCGAGTGGGCCATCAAAGGTTAAAGCAGCGTCACTAGAGCCTACAGCAAAATTCGTGATTAAACCATCCGGATTTCCATCTTTTTGCTTGAAAGCAATCACCGAACTCAGACCATTTGCTCGATTAGACGGAAAAGCCCCAGAATAGAAATCAACTTCACGAATAAAGTTAACATTCAATAATCCCACAGGACCGCCACTACTTCCTTGTGTAGCAAAATGGTTGATATTTGGAACTTCAATCCCATCTAGGTAAAATTTGTTTTCGCCGGGAGATCCACCACGCACAATAATGTCATTTCTAAAAGTAGCTCTTGATGCAACTCCAGGCAATGCTTGTAAGACTTTACTAACGTCTCTTCCCGCTCCAGGAAGGCGCTCAATTTCTGTTGAATTTAAAGTTCTTAGAGAAACTGGTGATTCACTTTTTTTGGTGAACGGGTTGGCTTTGACAATTATCTCTTTTTGATCTTTTATGATTGGTTCAATTAAAAAATCTAGTTCTACCGTTCTAGAATTGGTAATTGTTATTTCATTGACCAATAAATCTTGGTAACCAGAGCAAGTTACTTTAAAAGAAATAATCCCAGGGTTTAAATTTTCGAAAATGTATTCACCGTCAACAGAACTAACTGTTCCTAATTGTAAATCAACAATTGAAATTTTAACAAAAGGAATTACTTCGTTGTTAATTGAATTTAAGGTATGCCCTACTATTTTTCCTGTTTGAGAAAAGGCGGAAAAACTAAAAAAGATAAAACTATATACTAAGAACTTCATTGATGTTTTTTTCTTTGAACAATTTAATCTCGATTTTGTTCTTGATTTCATTCAGTTTTCACCCATTTTTGGGTTCTGTAGAATGGTCCAATATAACCTCTTACATTTAGATAATTTGAATTCCCAGGTTCCAACCACATTTTAACGGTATATAATTTTCCGTTTTCAGGGTCGATAATTGTTCCATCTTCCCATGCACTACCGTCCCACTTCAAACCTCTTACGATTTGCAAACCGATTAAAGGAAGATTTTTTCTATCGTCAGTACATTTGGTGCATTTAGCATTTGGCTCTCTCCCTTCTCTTGGGAACAAATAGGTTATTTTTCCATACAACTTACCATCACTCTTGTAGAGCTCAACAATTGATTTCTTCTTGTTCGTTTCATCATCGATTGTAACCCATTTGCCCACACATGATTGAGCCATTGTGTTCATTGATAAAAACAAGATTAGTGCGCTAATTAAATTTTTCATTTCTTATAATTTTAGAGTAGTAAAAATAAACAATTAGGTGATATAATTTTATTAACAAGAAAATAAAAAGTTCTTAAATACTTCTTTTCCATTTTCAGTTAAGATTGATTCTGGATGAAATTGAACTCCAAAAACAGGTAAAGTTTGATGTTCGTATGCCATTAAGATATTATTTTCGGAAAATGCAATAGGAATTAAATCAACAGATTCACTTAAATCTACTGCCCAACTATGATATAAACCGACTAAAATTTCATTTTCAAAATTTGAAAACAAACGATTAGGCTGAAGGATATTCATCTTTTCACTCACACCATGTTTCACCAAATTTTGATTGTATAATCGTGCGCCATAAAATTCTGCGATACCTTGCATACCGAGGCAAACCCCCAATATTTTTTTTGAATTTGAATACCGTTCTAAAACAGGAAACAATGATTCTGTTTCATTTGGAACGCCAGGTCCAGGTGATAAAATTATACAATCAAATTGTTCTATTTCATCCAAAAGAAGAGCTTTATCTTCAATAACAGTAACATCAACACCGAGACTTTCCAGATAATGAAAAATGTTGAATGTAAAAGAATCATAAAAATCAATTAGTAGAACTTTCAAATAATTTCTCTTTAATTGTTAAACTTGCACAAAGTTAATAAAGTGTGAAAAGGATTAAATGAAATTTTAAGATACTTTTCAGTTTAAGTTAACAATAGTGCTTTGATTTATACGTTCATGTTTTAATATTAAATAAAATGAAAAAAGCTATTCACATACCAGGAGCACCTGCTCCTATTGGCCCATATAGTCAAGCAATATTAAATGGTTCTACTTTATTTGTGAGTGGACAAATTCCATTGAATCCATTTACTGGTGAATTAGTTATTGATACTATTCAAAATGCTACTCATCAAATCATGAGGAACATTTCTGCACTTTTAACGGAGGCAGGAATGACGCTTAATGACATAGTAAAGTGCAGTATTTTCTTAAAAAGCATGGATGATTTTACCGAAATGAATGTTGTGTATGGTAGTTATTTTAATGATATTCCTCCTGCACGTGAAACAGTTCAAGTTTCAAAACTACCGTTGGATGTGACGATTGAAATTTCTTGCATTGCAATTAAAAATGAAACCATTGAGTAAGAAAAAGTCGTTTAAAATATCAGTAATTATTGTAAATTATAATGTTGAGTTCTTTCTTGAGCAATGTTTAAATTCTGTTCAAAAAGCCTTAAATAATATCAATGGGCAAGTTTTTGTTGTAGACAATAATTCGATAGATGGCTCTGTCGATATGGTTGAAAGAAAATTTCCTCACTATAATTTAATTGCGAACAAAGACAACAAAGGTTTTTCAAAAGCAAATAATCAAGCCATTTTATTATCAGATGCTGAGTATATTTTACTCTTAAATCCAGATACTGTTGTCGAAGAAGATACATTCTCAAAAGTGATTGACTTTATGGATAATCATCCTGAAGCAGGCGGATTAGGAGTTCGCATGTTAGATGGAAAAGGAAAGTTTTTACCAGAATCGAAGCGAGGATTACCAACTCCAAAAGTAGCTTTTTACAAAATTTTTGGATTGTCAAAAATATTTCCGAAATCTAAAAAATTCGGGCAATATCATGCTGGACATTTAAGTGAATTTGAGACGAATGAAATCGATATTTTAAGTGGCGCTTTCATGTTGATGAGATCCGAAGCATTAGATAAAGTTGGCTTGTTGGATGAAGCCTTTTTCATGTATGGAGAAGATATTGACTTGTCATACCGTATTCAAAAAGGAGGCTATAAAAATTATTATTATCCTGAAACGCGCATCATTCATTACAAAGGAGAAAGCACCAAAAAAAGTAGTGTTAATTATGTTTTTGTTTTTTATCGTGCAATGATCATTTTTGCAGAAAAGCATTTCTCACAAAAAAACGCGAAACTATTTTCCTTTTTAATCAATGCCGCAATTTATTTCAGAGCCTTTTTAGCAATCTCTTCACGGTTCATTAAAGGAGCATTTTTACCGCTAGTGGATTTTCTACTCATTGTAATTGGTTTGTTTGCATTAACGAATCAATGGAAAATAAGCAATATTGACTTTCCAGAAAATTTATTAGAAATCGCCATACCCACTTACACCATTACATGGATGTTAAGCACTTTATTTAATGGAGGTTATGATAATCCAATTAAATTTTTTAAGTTTTTAAAAGGTGCACTTATTGGCACACTTATTATTTTAGTTTTCTATGCCTTACTTCCTAAAGAATGGCAATTTTCAAGATTATATATTTTAGCTGGAACAGCATGGATTATTATCTATTATTCATTATCAAGAATTTTTCTTCACTTTTTTATTGGCAATAAATTCAATCTTGTTCAGAAAAAGAATAAAAAATTCGCTATTGTTGGTCATAAAGAAGAGTTTGATCGCGTCAGTGAAATTTTAAGACAAACGAATGAGAAAATTGACCTCATTTTGCATGTTTCACTTGATGAAATAAAAGAAACGGGAGCTATTGGAACGTTAAATCAATTGGATCAAATAACATATATTCATGAAATAAACGAAATCGTTTTTTGTGCTAAAGACACAACAGCGCGATCAATTATTCATTGGATGTCACTTATTGAGTCCTCAAGCATTGATTTCAAAATTGCCCAACCAGATAGCTTATCGCTAATTGGCAGTAATTCAATTGAAACCGCAGGAGATTTATATGTTTTGGATTTAAATTCCATTACAAAATCTCAAAATATTCGATCTAAAAGAACTTTTGACTTTTTAGTGGCCTTCATTTTCATACTATCACTACCTGTGTTCATTTTTACTTTTAAAAATAAAAAGCAATTTGTTCGAAATATATTTTCGGTTTTTATCGGTAAAATTTCAATTATTGGTTATTTAATATCCAAAAATAACGCTTCAAATCAACTTCCGAGAATTAAAGGCGGCGTTCTAAATCCTACTGATAGCTTATCTTTTCTGGATGAATCGTTGACAGATAAATTAAATTTGATCTATGCGAGAGATTATTCAATTCAGAAAGATTTAGGTATACTTATTAAAGCATGGAAAAAGCTTGATAGATAATTGAAAAATTACCTTTGTTCAAAACGTTTTTTACTGTATTTTTGTGGCGATAAAAAAAGTAAAATATCCTTTTTCACATGGCACAAATTGAAATTAGACTCCCGAAGATGGGGGAAAGCGTAACAGAAGCAACAATTACAAATTGGTTAAAGAACATCGGTGACACCGTTGAAATTGATGAGCCATTAGTTGAAGTTGCTACGGATAAAGTTGATAATGAATTGCCGTCTGAAGCTGGAGGAATTTTAATCAAACAATTTTTCGAAAAAGATCAAGTTGCTCAGGTTGGTGATGTTATTGCATTAATCTCAACTGATGGAAACGCATCGATTGCAGAACCTGAAAAAGAATCTAACATCGCGGTAGCAGCTGTTTCAGACAAAAACAATTCAATCCAAGCTATTCCAGCAGTTACAAATGAAACATCTGACACTATTGATAAAAATGGCCCTTCTGGAAAATTTTATTCACCGCTTGTTCGCAGTATTGCAGAAAAAGAAGGTGTTTCAATGTCTGAATTAGAAGTTTTAAACGGAACTGGACAAGGAGGTCGTGTAACGAAAAAAGATATTCTTGACTATGTTGAAAACAAACCAACATCTCAAGCACCAGTTGCAAAAGCTGAAACAACTGTTAAAACTGAAAACGCAACTGCTCCAATTGCTGCAGCGGCAAGTCAAGGAAATGGATTTTTATCCCATATAAAAGGCCCAATTGTCATTCCTAATCCAGGTGATGAAATAATTGAAATGGACCGTATGCGTAAGATTATTGCTGAACACATGGTAATGTCTGTGCATGTTGCACCGCACGTTACGTCATATGTTGAAGCTGATGTTACAAATATTGTAAATTGGAGAAATAAAGTGAAAGGTGACTTTGCTAAACGTGAAGGTGAAAACATCACATTTACACCAATTATCATTGAAGCGATTGTTAAGGCAATTAAAGATTTTCCAATGATTAACATTTCAGTTAGTGGAACCACAATCATAAAAAGAAAAGACATCAATATTGGAATGGCAACAGCACTTCCTTCAGGAAATTTAATTGTTCCTGTAATAAAAAATGCAGACCGAATGAATCTTGTTGGGTTAACAAAATCAGTTAATCAATTAGCAAATAGTGCTCGCAATAATAAGTTGAAACCAGAAGACATTCAAGGTGGAACATTTACTGTGACGAATGTTGGATCATTTGGAAATGTAATGGGTACCCCAATTATTAATCAACCACAAGTTGCAATTATGGCTTTAGGTGCTATCCGCAAAGTACCTGCAGTTATTGAAACACCAAATGGTGATTTTATTGGTATTCGTCAAAAAATGTATTTGTCACATTCTTATGACCACCGCGTTGTGGATGGTTCATTAGGAGGTCAATTTGTCAGACGAGTTGCTGATTATTTAGAGCAATTTGATCCTAATAGGGAATTGTAACCAACTACTAGCATTTATTTTTTTAAACCACACTGAATATGAAAAAAGCAATTTACCTAATATTGGTATTATTTCTGCCATTTATTGGCTCGACACAATTGACGGAACACGAGGTTCGTCAAATGACACAAACAGCTACAGAGGATGAACTTTTGATTGAAAGTTCACGCATGTTGCAAGAAGGGTACTTTTATTTTTCTGAAATTGTGGTAGACCGTTTATTGCAACTTAATCCTAAAAGTCCTAATTATAACTACAGAAAAGGATACATCATTCTGGATTCAAGACAAGATTGGGTTACTGCTACACCCTATTTGTTAATTGCGATTACGAATATTGATAAAAATTATGACATGTATTCTTCCAAGGAGAAAAGTGCGCCTTCGGATGCATACTATCATTTAGGTCGTTGTTTTCATCTGGACGAGCAATTGGATAAAGCAAAAGAATACTATAATAAATTCATTGCGGAGTCTGGAAGTAAATCAGAATTAATTTCAAAAGCAAAAATTCGAATTCAACAATGTGATATTGCAAAAGACTTAATCGCTAACCCAAAAGCTTCAAAAGTGACGAATCTAGGAAAAACAATAAATACTGTCTATCCTGAATATTCTCCAGTAATTTCATTAGATGGAACATCTCTTTATTTTACGTCTAGAAGACAATGGGCAGATCAATCTACTGATGACTACCGGGATGCTCAATTAAATCAATATCCAGAAGATATTTTTGTCAGTTACTCTGATTTAAATGAAAAATTAACAGAACCTCAAAAATTAAGTTTTTGTGATGGTAAAACAAATGAAGCAACTGTAACAATTAGTTCAGACGAAAGACGCGTTTATACCTATGAGGATAGAACTGGAAATGGCGATTTGTATTGCTCAGATTTTCAAGACAATACATTTCAAAAATTAACGAAACTAGAATATCAAGATTTAAACACTAAGTATTGGGAAACCCATTGCTCAGTAACGCCTGATGGACAACAAATGTATTTTGTTTCCAATAGACCAGGTGGATTTGGAGGGCGCGATATTTATAGATTAGTAAAATTACCTAATGGTAGCTGGAGTGAACCAATTAATGTTGGCCCAACTGTAAACACGGCAAATGATGAAGATTCACCCTTTATTGCGGTAGACAATAAAACGCTCTATTTTTCAAGTAATGGTGTTAAAAGTATGGGTGACTTTGATATTTTTGTTTCGGTTCGTGATGAAAATAATTTCTGGTCAGAACCAATAAACTTGGGCTATCCTATTAATTCAACTGGGGATGATGTTTTTTACACAACCACTGCTGATGGATTAACTGGTTATCTTTCCTCATTCCGAAAAAACGGTTTTGGAGAAAAAGATATTTATAAAATTGAAAACGATTTTATGGGACTTACTAAAACGGCTGTGTTAAAAGGTATTATCAAAACATCAGACGGAAGCCCAATTTCTGAAACCGTTTATGTAACCTTGAAATGCACAAATTGTGATGATCAAAATGCTTATAAAATAAATCCTAGGTTGCGTGATGGTTCTTTTATCAGTAGTTTAATCCCTTGTAAGGATTATGAAATCACCTACAATTATGATTCTCTTTCTAAATTGACTTATAAAGAATCCTTTAAAACTGATTGTAAAACTGCATTTGAAGAAATTAATAAAGAATTGATTCTAGATGTTAATAAAAAAAGAATCATTCCAAATGTACATTATACTTTAGATGGTATAGTTGCTGATAAAAATACAGGCTTGAAATTAGAAAATGCAACTGTAGATTTCAATAGTGTAAATACAATTCTAGAGACTATCCCGACAAACTCATTAGGTTCGTTTATTTCCCAAATACTGAAGGATAGTCAATATGGCGATTCTATTTATATCCAGGTTAAAGTATCCAAGGAAGGATATTTAACTCAAACTTTCGATTTCAAAGAAATTTTAGGTGATAAATATGATCTCCATTTATCCTATTTACTTGAAAAACCAGAAATTGGTGCTGACCTTGCTGTAACGCTTGATTTAAAACCAATATATTTTGATTTAAATAAGTCAAATATACGTCCTGATGCAAAAATTGAGTTAGACAAGATTGTTAAAATAATGAACGACAACCCAACAATTCAAATTGAATTAGGTTCTCATACAGACTGCAGAAGTTCATATTCCTATAATATTGATTTATCTGAAAAAAGAGCAAAATCTTCTGCAAAATACGTAAAAGCAAGAATAACTAATCCAGAACGGATTTATGGAAAAGGATATGGAGAATCAAAATTAATAAATGATTGTCAATGCGAAGGTGCCTTAAAATCATCATGTTCGGATGAAGAACATCAAGCAAATCGTCGTACAGAATTTAGAATTGTAAAAAAATAAAAGGATTACTTGCTATTTAATTCTTTTTATTTAATTTCACCAGTGAAACCTTTTAATCCGAAGCTCGTATGGTCTTTTGATTAAAAGGTTTTTTAATTAAAAAAGATGCCAAAATACATTATTATGAAAAATATCACTTTTTTTTGTTTGTTATTAATTTCAACGCTGTCATTTGCTCAATTATCCAATGATGACATAAACAAACTGATTCAGAACGGTTCTGAACAACAGTTATTAGTTGAAAGCTCAAGGTTAATGCAAGAAGATATGTTTTATCAAGCAGAAATGGTTGTTGACAAGCTTTTAACAATTAAACCTGAGAGTTCAAATTATAATTACAGAAAAGGATTTTTGCTTTTAGAATTAAAAAAAGATTATTCGGATGCTATTCTTTATTTTAATAAGGCTATTCTAAAAATAGATGTAAATTATGATGCTTATGGAGCTTCAGAAAAAAGTGCTCCGCCGGATGCATACTTTCATTTAGCTACATGTTATCATTTAGATGAAAATATTGAAAACGCTAAAATATTTTATAATAAATTTATTGCAACATCTAGAAGCGGCTCTGAATTGGTTCAAGTTTCAAAATTACGCTTGATTCAATGTGAAAATGCAATTCAAGCAATGGCTAATAAAGTTGATGTTCAGTTGAAAAATGTTGGTAATAAAATAAACAATGAGTTTCCAAACTACTCCCCTGTTATCTCGCTCGATGGATCCGCACTTTATTTTACATCAAAAAAACCATGGGAAAATGGTGAATCTGAAAATTCAAGAGATCCTTTTAAATATCAATATCCAGAGGATGTATATGTTAGTTATTTATCAAAAGATTCAATTTGGATGGAACCGAAAAGATTAGACTTTTGCCTGCCTCATAGAAATGAAGCTACTTGTGCAGTAAGTACTGATGAACGTAAACTATATTTATATCAAGATTCTACTGGTAATGGTGATATTTATTATACTGACTTTTACGCAAGTAAATTTAGTGAAATTAAAAAATTGCCGAGCTCAAAAATAAATACAGAATATTGGGAATCTCATTGTATGGTTTCTCATGATCGTTCTCGAATGTTTTTCACCTCAAACAGACCTGGCGGTATGGGAGGAACAGATATATATATGTCCTTACGAAATGCAGACAGTTCTTGGTCAACTCCAGTTAATCTCGGACCTAGAGTAAATACGATACATGACGAAGATGCACCTTTTGTATCTGTAGATAATGGAATGCTCTATTTTTCTTCAAATGGGGAAAAAAGTATTGGTGGATTTGATATCATGGTATGTGATTTATTAGAAAACGGTACTTGGTCAGAATCAAGAAATTTAGGATATCCATTTAATTCCACAAATGACGATATATATTATACTACAACACTTGATGGATTGAGAGGTTATATGACTTCATGGAGAGAAAATGGATTCGGTGAAAAAGACATTTATGAAGTTAAAAATAATTTTCTTGGGGTTAAAAGTATAGCCGTTTTTAAAGGAACTATAAAGACATTAGACAACTCACCGCTTCCTGAAGATTTTGCAGTCAACATTAAATTAACGTGCGACGATTGTGAGGAAGCAGATAAAAATAGAGTTATTTTCCCACGTCTAAGAGATGGAATGTTTATGACAGGTTTAAAACCATGTAAAACTTATACTATAGCATATTACAATGCCTCAGACAATTTAGTTATGTACGAAGAAACATTTACTACAGAATGTAATCTAGATTATCAAGAAATTTCGAGAGAATTGATCTTAGATGTTCCAAACCGCGCTATAATTATACCTAAAGACACAATAAAAGACATCATTCCAATAGATGTTGTTTCTTATAAAAATTTAGAATTCATGTTCTATTTTGATTACAATAAAAATAAATTATACACTGATAAAGGGAAATTAAAAGATTTCGTAAAAGAAGTAGAAGCGCAATTAAAAGAAGGAAGGCCATCAATCACAATTAACGTGTATTCTTCTGCTTCTCATGTGCCTACAAAAACATACAGCTCAAACGAAAAGCTTGCGACAATTCGTGCTGAGAATATGAAATATGATATAGCTACATATTTTGAATCAAAACCTGAATTTGTTGGAAAAGTAAACGTCGTGATTGTATCAGCAATTGTTGATGGACCGGAATATGTAAATGATTCAGCCAAGCAAAAGAAATACAAACCGTATCAATTTATTGGTTTAAAAACCGAATAATACTTAAAAAAAAGTCTGGTTCTCTCTCCAGACTTTTTTTTTGTTTTAATCATTCCATTATCTTTGAAGAAATATAACTCATGAATTTACATCTTGAAAGACCGTTAGCTATTTTCGACCTGGAAACAACAGGCTTAAATATTACAAGCGACCGCATTGTTGAAATTGCTATTATCAAAGTTTTTCCTGATGGAAAAGAGGAACATTTCTGCAAAAGAGTTAATCCTCAAATGCCAATCCCGATAGAGACAAGCGAAATACATGGGATTTACGATAAAGACGTTTTAAATGAGCCTATCTTTGATTTGATTGCTGTTTCAGTCGTCGAATTCATAGGTGATGCTGATCTTGCTGGCTTCAACTCAAATAAGTTTGATATTCCTGTTTTGGCTGAAGAGTTAATGCGCGCTGGATCTGATTTTGATATATCACAACGCAAATTTGTTGATGTTCAAAATATCTTTCATAAAATGGAACAACGAACATTGGCAGCAGCACATCAATTTTATTGCAAAAAACCTATAGAGAATGCTCATAATGCTTTACATGATGCTCAAGCTACTTGGGATGTTTTAAAAGCACAAATGGCACATTACAGGGATTTATCTAATGATATCCCTTCCCTATCCGATTTTTCTAAAGCTGGAAATTATAATTTATTAGATTTTGCTGGTCGCTTGGCGATTAATGAGAAAAATGAATCCATTTATAACTTTGGGAAACATAAAGGAAAAACGATCAAAGAAGTTGCTCGCATTGAACCAGGATATTATGGTTGGATGCTTGATGCAGATTTTCCTTTGTATACAAAAAAATGTTTGCGGATTGAAATGGATAAGATTAAAAAGGAACGAGAAAGTAATAAAAAAGCAGAAAACACAACTGAAGATATTGCGGGTAAATTAGATGCTTTAAAAAACAAATTCAAATAAGATGAAAATCATTTGTATTGGCCGAAATTATTCTGACCATGCTAAAGAAATGAATGCTGATGTTCCAACAGTACCTATTTTCTTTATGAAGCCAGACATTGCTATTTTAAAGGATGGGAATCATTTCTATTATCCAGATTTCACTAAAGATTTACATTATGAATGTGAATTGGTCGTGAAAATTTGTAAAGTTGGTAAAAATATCACTGAAAAATTCGCCCCTAACTATTACAAGGATTTAACGCTAGGAATCGATTTCACAGCCCGTGATTTACAACAAATCTGCAAAGAGAAAGGTTTACCATGGGAAATAGCGAAATCATTTCAACACAGTGCTCCACTATCAAATAAAACAATTGATGTACATTCCGTGGATTTAAATAACCTAAGCTTTGAATTAAAGAAAAATGGTGAAACAGTTCAAATTGGTCATACAAATGACATGATTTTTACTATTAATCAAATCATCGTGTACCTTTCAAAATTCATGACATTAAAAACGGGAGATTTAATTTTTACTGGAACTCCAGCTGGTGTTGGGCCTGTGCATATCGGTGATACGTTGGAAGGTTATTTGAACCAAGAAAAAATGTTTGAATTCAAGGTGAAATAATTTTTTCAATAGTTAATTCTCACTAGCCAATTGACAATTAAAAAATCACTTTCCTTTCGCTTTAACAATAATCAAAACCGTATAGAGCATAATCTTGATATCCAAGGCTAATGTTCTATTTTTGAGATAAAGTAAATCAAATTTCATGCGTTGAAGCATTTGATCAACGTTTTCAGCATAACCGTACTTTACTTGTCCCCAAGATGTTATACCAGGTCTTACTTTCGTTAAATGTAAAAATTGCGGTTCAATTTTTACTATCTGATCAATAAAATATTGTCGTTCAGGTCTTGGCCCTACTAATGACATTTCACCTTTTAATACATTGAAAAACTGAGGGAATTCATCTAATCTCAATTTACGCATGAATTTACCAATTGGTGTAATTCGAGGATCATTTGATGAGGACAGTTGAGGACCATGTTTTTCAGCATCAACAAACATTGTACGAAACTTAATGATTTTAAAAGGCTTGCCCTTTAGCCCAATACGTTCTTGTAAAAAAAACACTGGTCCAGGAGAAGACATTTTTACGCCAATTGCCAGAAAAACATATACTGGTATCAATAATATTATTGCAAAAACAGAAAGAACAACATCCATGAATCGCTTAATTGCTTGCTGTAAAATCGGCATCGTTTCCGCATTTACTTCAATTAACAATGCACCAAAAATATTTGTCATTTTTACAGATCCGGAAAGGATATCGTACATATCTGGAAGTATTTTTATCGTTACACTCCCACCTTCAATTTGACCAATTATTGATTTTAGTTTATCATGTTCAATACTTTCAAGAGCAATTATGACCTCTTCAACTTCATGTTCTCGCAAGATTTTTTCCAAATCCTTGGCATGCCCCAAATAATTCAATTGATTTTCTAATTGTCTATCAACCCCATTTATATTTACAAATCCAATAAATTGATTAATACCACGAGGTAAATTCACAATCTCATTATAAATTTCTACGGCCTTATCACTTCCTCCGATAAGCAGTGTTTTAAAACCATTTTTACCAGAATGAATCCGACTTACGATTACACTTATAAATACCAATCGTGGAATAAAAACCATTAAAAAATGTATCCCAAACAATAAAAACATTGATTTATAATATTGTTGGTATCCAGAAATCTCGTCATCCAATAACAATGTGAAAAAGATAAAAACTGACCCTATGAGTGTTCCAATAAAACTCAGATTAAATAATTTAAAACGGTATAGACGTTTTACATCGTGATAGGTTCCTTGTAAATAGTATAAAACCAACCATAAAATTGGAATTAAAAATATGCCTAAATAAAAAGAATCATTAACGGTAAAATCAACTTGTTCAATTGCAGTTTTTCGAAAATAATAGAATACAACCCATGCAAAAAGAGCTGTAATCCAATCCATTAACACAAACAATAAAACGAGCAGTCGTTGTTGCATAATTAGAAATAAACCACCTTAATGTTATCTAAAATTATGAAGCCTTCACTGTCACCACTATCCAATCCTGCTTTAAAGGATTGTTTGAAATATTCAGCAGTTGTTGAGGCGGAAACCAATTCTTTTAAATAAATATACATTTTTTTCCACTTAACAGTTGATGGGGCTTGGGCATTTAATTGTATGTTATCATTATTTTTAATTGATGACGAGGAAATTGCTAACAAGCCGGTTGTCATCGCATTTGTGTTGTAATAATCGATTTCTAAATATACTTCTTTAAAAGCAGGAAGATACATTTCACCAGACGTGTAGCCAATCCACGTAGAATCAACACTATTTAAATCAATTTGTCCATAAAAATTTCCCCATTGTAAAATTGCAGGATCATTTCCCGTGCCAATTGCAGCCAAAGAATTAGGGTCATTTTCAATCTTCAATGCAGCATTCTCAAAATCTTCAACCCAGAATTGAGCAGCATCAAAATAACGTGTGGTTGGGTTTAATGTTAATGTTTGATTTGCAACTAAATCTGCATTTATTTCATATACTTCCACAAAAGGATATATATTTTTTGTAGCAGATATACCATTATTTCTAACAGTTGGATAAATTTTAATGTTAACGTTTCCACTCATTAGAACAGGAATCTTAAAAGGAACTTCAAAAACACCGATTACTTTTCCATTAATAAAAACCCAAGCATCCGTAAAATTGTGCGTTAATTCACCCGTTGGATATTGAGAATTCGCATTTGTTTCTAATGTCCAATGATTTACTTCCAACCACGCTGGATCGGGGTTATTCTTCACACAAGATGAAAAAACAAATAAAATAAGTATAAATAATAATAATTGTCTCATAGTTAGTTTTCGATTAATCAAACGCTAAAATTTCTTAGATATTGTCTACTAATATGTTTAATGACATTTTTAATTTATCCAATATTTTATGCGCTACATCTAACGCTCTAAATCCGTCTTCTAATGAAACCAATGGCACAGTATCGTTGTTTATTGCTTCAGCAAAAGTTCGCAATTCTTCTTTAATTGCATTTATTTCACCAATATCTGGTTTATCGAAGTAGATTTTCTTTACCGGTTTCCCTTCACCCAAATCAAAAATAATATCCAATGGATTTGGCTCCCCATCAACTGTTTCCATTCTCACAACTTCAAGTTCTTTTGTAAGAAAATCTACACTGATATATGCATCCTTCTGGAAAAAGCGCGACTTACGCATGTTTTTCATTGAAATTCGAGAAGCTGTTAAGTTGGCAACACATCCATTATCAAATTCAATTCGCGCATTTGTGATATCAGGCGTATCACTTACAACAGCGACTCCTGAAGCGGAAACACGTTTTATATCTGACTTTACAACACTTAAAATAATATCTAAATCATGGATCATTAAATCTAAAACAACTGGAACATCTGTTCCTCTTGGATTAAATTGGGCTAAACGATGCGTCTCGATGAACATTGGTTTATTGAAATAAGGCAATGCAGCTTGAAATGCAGGATTAAAACGCTCAACATGTCCAACTTGCACTTTTACATTTGCTTCTCTTGCTAATTCCATTAAAATACGTGCTTCTTCAACCGTTTGAGTTACTGGTTTCTCAATAAAAACATGCTTACTCTTCCGCAATACTTGAGAAGCTAATTCACAATGTGAAATTGTCGGTGTAACAATATCCACACAATCTACCTCTTCCAAAAGCTCTTGAACAGTCGAAAACCGTTTAATGTTAAATTGATTTTTTACATCTTCTGCTGTTTGGTCACTTGAATCAAAAAATCCAACTAATTCAAATTCTTCTTTCAATTCTAAAATTAATCGAATGTGTATTTTTCCTAAATGCCCAGCGCCTAAAACTCCAATTTTTAACATAAACCTGATTTTTTACAAAGGTAATTCTAGCAATTTACTTATTCCCTTTAATAAGCTAGAATTATCAACAATTCCGACTTATTTACTGAACGTTTTGGGAGACGGTATAGTTGGGTGGCTGTTTAATCAACGTAACTAGTTGTATATTTGCCTGTTATCCGTTCCTTTATAATTGCACTTAGAAGTGTGTAAAACCATATAAAAGATTTTTTAAAATTCGAGAATTTTTCGAATTCGCGAATTCGCAATATGTCGAACCTTATTTGATTTCCTAGTTGCATTTATTACATGAATCTACCATTCGTAATATTAGGTAAATCGACAATATGTTCAACTGCTTTAAAAGACTTATTCGAGAATTTTTCGAATTCGCGAATTCGCAATATGTCGAACCTTATTTGATTTCCTAGTTGCATTTATTACCTGAATCTACCATTCGTAATATTAGGTAAATCGACAATATGTTCAACTGTTTTAAAAGACTTAACAAA
Organism: Flavobacteriales bacterium; assembly: GCA_947505255.1. Classification (GTDB taxonomy): domain Bacteria; phylum Bacteroidota; class Bacteroidia; order Flavobacteriales_D; family Crocinitomicaceae; genus M0103. The sequence continues at coordinate 354 of CANNKP010000043.1, read as the reverse complement.
ACAACACTCCAAAATATTCTCTACATCCAATTTATTCATACATTAAATAATTCCTTAGTGTAGCATCTAAAATGAATTAAAATAATGTGCAAAAATACTGATTACTAACACTTTGAAATTTATTTTATTTACCCTAAGAATCATTTCTTCCAAAAACTGAATTAATAAAATATCATCAAAAAATAAAAAAACCTTGTTCCCGTGATTGTTAAAAACAGAATTTGACTATATTTGCACCAACAAAAATGGAGGTTGTAGCTCAGTTGGTTAGAGCATCGGTTTGTGGTACCGAGGGTCGTGGGTTCGAGCCCCATCTTCCTCCCAACAAAAAAGGAGTTCAGAAATGGATTCCTT
>CANNKP010000042.1 GCA_947505255.1 Flavobacteriales bacterium | reverse complement strand
AGTTTTTATGTGGCAGTTGGTTTGTTGCTGTTTACCTTCTTTTTTGGTAAAGAAATGAATGGTGCAGGTCGGTGGATTCAAGTTCCATTTGTTGGATTAACATTCCAATCTTCCGATTTTGCCAAATTGGCTTTGCTGATTTATGTTTCAAGATTGTTAGTGCAAAAAAAGGACTATCTGAAGAGTTGGCGAGATGGCTTTTGGCCCGTTATCCTTCCTGTTATTGTTATTTGTGGATTGATTGTTAAGGATAATTTCTCGACAGCTGGAATCTTATTTGCCATAAGTCTTACCTTACTTTTTTTAGGAAAAGTACCGTTAACTAAAATCTTTTTAACCATTTCTAGTGGTATTGTCTTGATGGGATTAGTTATCGGTTTGCACCTTGCTGTGCCAGCATTGAATCTTTTACCGCGTTATTCAACATGGGAAAATAGAATCATGAATCGTATGGATAATGATGATGATAATGTTCTAGCAAATGCGCAAGCCATGAATGCTGAACTAGGAATTTATCACGGTTCCATCTTTGGTCAAGGTGTTGGCGATGGTAAACTAAAAGAATATACTCCTGAAGCATACGCCGATTTTTATTACTCAAGTTTTGTTGAAGAATTCGGATTGATATCCGCAATAGTTTTAATGTTACTCTATCTCATTTTATTATATCGAATCATTAAAATTGGACTCCGCTCAGAAAGCATGTTCGAAACCTATACGTGTTTGAGTATAGGGATTTTATTGTTAAGTCAAGCTTCTGTTAATATGTTAGTTTGTACAGGAATTTTCCCAGTAACAGGACAAAACATGCCGTTATTAGCGATGGGAGGATCAGCATTAATAATGACATGTGTGGCGATTGGGATTGTACAAAGTATTGCCTATAAACAGGATAAGGGAAACAAAGAAGATTCATCAAACGCATTCGTATCAGCATGAAATTAGAACGTGTTATAATATCAGGAGGAGGAACTGGGGGACATATTTTTCCAGCGATTGCAATTGCCGATGAAATAAAAAAACGGAATCCATCGGTTGAAATATTATTTGTGGGTGCTGTTGGGAAAATGGAAATGGAAAAAGTGCCTGCAGCTGGATACAAAATTGTTGGTTTAACGATCGTTGGATTTCAACGACGAATTACTTTTTCGAATTTTTTATTGCCGTTTAAAATTATTAAGAGTTTATGGAAGGCGAGAAGCATCCTTAAAAATTTCAAGCCTCAAGTTGTAATTGGTGTTGGAGGTTATGCTAGTGGACCAACATTAAAAGCAGCCACAATGCTAGGTATTCCAACGTTGATTCAAGAACAAAATTCCTTTCCTGGTAAAACAAATAAACTATTAGCTAAAAAAGTCACTTCCATTTGCACGGCCTATGATGGTTTAGATCGCTTTTTTCCGGCAAATAAAATCACTTTTACAGGAAATCCTGTTCGTTTTGAAATGGTTCATATCGATGGGAAAAGACAAGAAGCGTTTGATTATTATAAATTAGATGCGAATAAGAAAACAATCTTAATTATTGGTGGAAGTTTGGGTGCGCGCACATTAAACGAATCCTTAATGAATCACTACAAATTATTAGTAGAAAAAGATGTTCAAGTTTTGTGGCAGTGCGGAAAATACTACTTCTCTAGTCTAAGCGAACAATTAGATGGGAAACATGATCCTAACATAAAATTAGTTCAATTCATCGACCGCATGGATTTAGCATATGCTTTGGCTGATATCATTATTTCGAGAGCAGGTGCCATTTCTGTGTCTGAACTTTGTCTGATTAAAAAACCTACAATTCTTGTTCCTTCTCCCAACGTTTCAGAAGATCATCAAACGAAAAATGCGATGGCTTTGGTTTCACAAAATGCAGCAATGTTGGTGAAAGACAAAGAAGCAGTTGATAATTTATTTCCGACTGCAATCGAGCTTATTTCAAATGAGCAAGAGAAAATGACACTCATTGATGAAATCACCAAATTGGGAAGACCTGATGCTACTGAACACATCGTTGATGAAATAGAAAAAATTGCAAAGCAATAAATGGAGCGACTGAATTCTATACAATTGTCACAATTCAAAAGCGTCTATTTTATTGGAATAGGTGGGATTGGAATGTCTGCTTTAGCACGATATTTTAATGCAATTGGATTACAAGTTGCTGGTTATGATAAAACTGCGACAACGTTAACGGAGGAATTAGAAAAAGAAGGAATAAAAATCCATTTTGATGATTTGGGAACGAATATCCCAACTCAATTCAAAGAAATCGAAACGACGCTTGTTGTTTATACGCCAGCCATTCCAAAAAATCACGGGGAATTAGGATTCTTTAAAGAACAAAAAGCAAACCTGTTTAAACGCTCTGATGTTTTAGGATTAATAACGCGACAATCAAAAGGATTAGGCGTTGCCGGAACGCATGGAAAAACAACAACAAGTTCTATGCTCGCGCACATTTTAAATGAATCAACTTTAAAATGCAATGCTTTTTTAGGCGGAATAGCAACGAATTTCAACTCGAATTTGTTGATCAACACAGAAAGTGAATACACTGTTATCGAAGCAGATGAATTTGATCGGTCATTTTTAAAACTGACGCCTTTTGCTTCAATTGTTACGTCAACTGATCCAGATCATTTAGACATCTACGGTAGCGCAGCAGTTTTTTTAGAAGGGTTTCAAAAATACACTGAATTAATTAATGAAAATGGCTGTTTAGTCAAGAAAGAAGGATTGGATGTTGCGTCAAAAGCAAAGATAATCACCTATGCAATTGATTCAATAACAGCAGATTATTCAGGATTCAATTTGCAATTTATTGAAGGAAAATTTCTTGTTGATGTTAGAACACCAAATGGAAAGCTGACCGAAGTTGAACTTGGAATTCCAGGTATTCACAATGCAGAAAATGCAATTGCGTGTGTCGCGTTGACACAATTTTTAGGACTTTCAGAAGCTGAAATTAGACACGGTTTAAAGACTTTTAAAGGTGTTAAACGAAGATTCGAATATCAAATCAAGACGAATGATTTGGTCTATATTGATGATTATGCGCATCATCCAACAGAAATAGAAGCATTGGTTTCTTCCGTTCGACTTTTGTATCCAAATCAAAAAATTACAGGTGTTTTTCAACCTCATTTATTCTCACGAACAAAGGATTTTTTCGAAGGTTTTGCTCATGAACTATCGAAATTAGATGAGGTTATTTTATTGCCAATTTATCCAGCTCGTGAAGAACCAATTGAAGGAATTAACAGTGATGCTTTGTTGCAAAAAATTACCTGTAAAGAGAAACATATAATGAGCCCATTTGAAGTAATTTCTCACTTGGCTAAAATTGAAAATGGCGTTTTATTGACAATAGGAGCTGGAGATATTGATCGTATTGTTGAACCACTAAAAAAGGCACTTTTATGAGAGTTTGGATTATAAGAAGTCTTTGGATACTTTTTGGAATAGGGGTGCTTGTTCTCTTATCAATGGTGCAAAATACTCAAAGAGAAACGGTCGTGAGTAAACCAGAAATTGTAATCCATGTAAAAGGTGAAAGTGCTTTTTTGACGGAAGATGAATTGTTTATCCGATTAAAAAGAAAAGGCTTTATTTTTAATGGACAAGCGCAACAAGAATTGAAATTATCCGCCATCGAAAAGTATATTAAATCAATGTCTGAAGTGAAAGATGCAAGGGTATACACTAAGATTGGCGAATCTTGGAAAATAGATGTTGACGTGCGAAAACCGATCGCTAGAGTTTTCAACAAATATGACGAAAATTTTTATTTAGATGAGGACGGTTTTGTTATGAAATCATCGAACTTGCATACTGCTAGAGTTGTGGTTGTTACGGGTTATATAAAAGATCGAATAAACTCTATTTCTGTCGATAAAATTATTAACAACGATACCTTGAAAAGTATTCGAAAATTAGATGATGTGTATCGAATTTCCAATTATGTTTGCAATGATCCATTGATGCAGTCTCTCATAGGCCAAATTCATTTGAAAAAAGACGGTGATTTTGTACTGATACCGCTGGTTGGTGGTCAAAAAATTATTTTCGGATCCGCTTTCACTGATGAAGAAGTTAGAGAGAAGTTTAAGAAATTGAAGATATTTTACAAGGAAGCAATTCCTTACGAAGGTTGGGATAAGTACGAAGAAATCAGTTTGAAGTACAAAAAACAAATCGTTTGTAGAACTGTTGAGGGATATATTGAAGAAAAATAAAAAAGAATATGGCAGAGATTATTGTTGGGCTTGATATTGGAACTACGAAGATTGCTTGTTTCGTTGGTAAGAAAAACGAACATGGTAAAATTGAAATTCTATCTATGGGAAAAAGTGAATCCTTAGGTGTTATGCGTGGTATGGTTTCAAATATTGAGAAAACAGTTCAATCTATAAAAGTTGCTGTTGACGAAGCACAACAGCGTGTGGAAGGTGAATTAACTATTCGTGTCGTGAATGTTGGAATTGCTGGTCAGCATATTAAAAGTTTACAACACCGCGGAATTCATACCCGTGATCAAGTGGATAGCGAAATTTCACAAAAGGATATCAATGCGCTTGTTGAAGATATGTACAAATTGGTAATGCAACCAGGTGAAGCTATTATCACTGTTCTTCCGCAAGAATATATTATTGATAATGAACAAGGCATCAAAGATCCAATCGGAATGTTGGGAAGACGACTTGAAGCGAATTTTCACATTATCACCGGTCAAGTTGGAGCATCACTTAACATTAGCAAGTGTGTTGAAAAAGCTGGATTAGAAGTTAAAGAAATTATATTGGAGCCAATCGCTTCGGCTGATGCAGTTCTTTCTGATGAAGAAAAAGAAGCAGGAGTTGTTCTGGTTGATATAGGTGGTGGAACGACAGATGTTGCGATTTTCCACGAAGGAATTATTCGTCATACTGCGGTTATTCCTTTTGGAGGAAACGTAATTACCGAAGACATCAAAGAAGGTTGCACAATCATGAAGCGTCAAGCTGAAATGTTAAAAATGAAATTTGGATCAGCATTAGCTTCAGAAAGTCAGGAAAACGAAGTTGTTTGTATTCCTGGATTAAGAGGCCGTGAACCAAAAGAAATTACAATTCGAAACTTGGCGAGCATCATTCAAGCAAGAATGGAAGAGATTGTGGATTTAATTCATTACGAAATTCTAAATTCAGGATACAGTAAAAAATTGATCGGTGGAATCGTTGTAACTGGAGGTGGATCTCAATTGAAACATATCACACAATTGTTTGAATATATTACTGGAATGGATACTAGAATTGGTTATCCAACAGAACATTTAGCAAACAACAATCACATCGAAAATTTAACGAGTCCAATGTACTCAACTGGAATTGGTCTTGTTTTAAAAGGATTCGAAGCATTAGAGAAAAAAGGTGTGACTCCAGAAGCAGCTAGTTCAGGAGCAGTTAAAACCCATTCTGTTAAAAACAGAGGTTCTTTTTTCGATAATATCGTTAAAAGAAGCTCGGATTGGTTTAAAGAAGAAGAATAAATATTAGAATAACAACAAATTATAGAAATTATGGAATTTGATTTACCGAAGGATACAAACTCAATTATCAAAGTAATTGGTGTTGGTGGAGGTGGAAGCAATGCTGTGAACCACATGTATAACCAAGGAATCATTGGGGTTGATTTTATCGTGTGCAACACAGATAAACAAGCGTTAGATATTTCACCGGTACCTTACAAAATTCAATTAGGACCATCATTAACTGAAGGTCGTGGTGCAGGTGCTATTCCAGAAATTGGGATGAATGCGGCGATTGAGAATATCGAAGAAATTCGTGAATTATTAAGCAAAGACACGAAAATGGTTTTTGTTACAGCTGGTTTAGGCGGTGGAACAGGAACTGGTGCTGCTCCTGTAATCGCGCAAGTTGCTAAAGAAATGGGAATTTTAACTGTTGGAATTGTAACAGTTCCTTTCAATTTTGAAGGCCGTAAAAGAAGACAACAAGCTGAAGAAGGTTTAGATAAAATGCGTCAAAATGTTGATACATTGTTGGTGATTAATAATGAACGTTTAGGCGAAATGACTGGTAATCTTACTATCAGCAATGCATTTTCCCAAGCGGATGATGTATTAACAACTGCCGCAAAAGGTATTGCTGAAGTAATTGCTGTTACAGGTGCAATAAACGTGGATTTCAACGATGTTCGAACTGTCATGAAAGATAGTGGTGTTGCAATTATGGGAAGCGCTGCAGTTGAAGGTGAGAACCGTGCAACATTAGCCGTTCAAGGAGCATTGAATTCTCCATTATTAAATGATAATGATATCAGTGGAGCTCAGTATGTATTATTGAACATTACGTATGGCGATAAAGAAGTATTAATGAGTGAAATTACTGAAATCACTGACTTCATTCAAGATGAAGCTGGCGCAACTGCTGATGTGATTTGGGGGCATGGATATGATTCTACTTTAGGAGATAAATTAAGTGTGACATTGATTGCAACAGGATTTAAATCACACCCTATTACAGGATTTGAAAAAGCACCAGAGAGAAAAGTTAGTACCTTAGAAGATGAGCCAAAAAATGAAATTAAAGCACCTCTTTCTTCTCCAACACAAGTAAATACATTTAGCAAAGCTGTTGAAGTGAAATCTGTTGAAGTGAAAGCAGCTGAAGAGCCTTTTTTAAAAGAGGAATCGGCTCCTGAAGCACCATCTTTTGAGTTGAAAACTGAATTTACGTCAAGTATCCCTGCTGAAAAATCGGTTGACATAAACGAGATGAATTTTGATTGGGAAGTGATTGAAACATCCAGTTCGGTTGATTCTCATAAAGAAGACGTAGTTCGTTTCATGTTAGAAGATGATATGGAGCAAAAAGTAAGTTTAGATAATGTTATTTCTAGAACAATTCTTTCTCCTGAAGATCAACAACGAAGAACACAAGATCGTTTATCAAAAATTCAAGAATACACTGCAAAATTGAAAAAAGCTGATGGTATTGCTGAATTTGAAAATGAACCAGCTTATGTTAGAAGAAATATCCAATTAGCAAATTCAACACCAAGTACGGACGAGCAATTTAGCCGTTTTGGATTGTCAGAAGATGAGAATGGAACAACGCTAAGAAGTAATAATTTCTTGCACGATAACGTTGATTAATGAGGTTTACAGATAAAATAAATGCAGATATTAAAACTGCAATGCTTGCGAGAGATAAAGAGCGTTTAGCTGTTTTGCGAGATGTGAAATCAAAGCTTTTGATGGAAGCAACTTCAGGAAATGGAGAAGCTTCTGATGAGACAGCTATTAAGATTTGCATGAAATTGCACAAACAACGCATGGAAACATACGAAATTTATAAAGCTCAAAACCGAGAGGATCTTGCTGCTGACGAATTGTTTCAAGCGAAAGTAATTGAAGAATTTCTACCTAAAATGATGTCTGAAGAAGAAGTGAAAGCAGAAGTGAATGCTGCCGTTGCATCTACTGGAGCAGCTGGACCTCAAGATATGGGCAAAGTAATGGGAGTTTTGTCAGGTAAATTAGCTGGAAAAGCAGATGGTAAATTGATTGCATCTTTGGTAAAAGAAGCTCTAGCAAAATAAAATTTTCTACCGACGGATTTACATTTGTCAACTAAAGTAAAACGCTTTTCACTACAGGGGAAAGCGTTTTTTTGTTGAATTACTTCTTCAAATATAAAAAAGCATTTGGTTGCGGGTACAACCCATCTCGAGAAATCTTATTTCCTTTTTTGTAAACTACAATGCGTTCACCGGCGAGTTGGTTTTCAATAACACAATCTAAAAGGAAATATTTTTTACCTTCAAAAAGTACCACATACGTTCCTTCAATTGCATCTTTACCAATCTTAAAAGTGATCGTTTTTTCTTGTATAATAACGTTGATAATTGTTTTGTCAACCTCCAATAAATCTTTGCCAGAATCTAATTGAAAAGCAGAAATTTCGCCAACATATGTTCCGAAAAATTTTTTTTTCAAATCGATTGGCTTTTGCGCCGAAAGAACCAGCGGAAAAAGACATAAACAAAAAAGTATGTTGCGTATCATGTTGAACAAATGTAATTTATTTCGATTAGAATAACAATGGGAATCTAAAAAAGGAACATTACTCGAGTTTGAAGGCTAAATGAAAAAAGGTTTTTGTCCACGTATTTTTACAATTTTCCGCGAATCGAAATTTGTGGAAATTCGTGGACAGATATCTTAATGCTTGGCTAATCTTTTAGTGTGTTTTTTTTGTTCCCAAATACGCCCAATCACCATTTAAATTATGACATTCATATTCTTCAAAAGGTAAAATAGAAGTCAATCGTTCTTTAAATGGAAAGAAATTTACGTGTTCATCCAACGTGTAATAGAAAAACCGTTGACAAGGAGTTACAATGAACAATTGTTTTTTTGTAATGCGCACCAACTCGTTGATGCAAACATCTAATTTTAATAAATGCTCAATTGTATGACAACAAACCACAACATCAAAAGCGCCATCTTCAAAAGGTAATTTTTCAATGTTTCCGTGAATGTAATTAAAAGCCTCTTTTCCAGATGGAATTTTAATATCAAAACCATTTAAATGAATTGCAGGGAATTTTTCACCTATTTTCCCAAGCAAATAACCGCTTCCACAGCCAATATCAATCAAATTATTAGCAGTTGTATCTACTTTTTCTAATATGAAGTCAATACACGCCTGATTCATATCTGTTGCACGATTGCGAGAAATAGTGTTTAGATTATTGTAAAAAGCCGAATATTCTTCTTCTGAATAAGTATACACGTTGCTTTTAAATTGCATGACCTCTTTAATGTTTCTACCGCGGTAGGCAAACATGTAAAAGGGATACATGAAAACTTTGGAATCACGCACAAATGGTGGAACCAATTCATCCATTACAAAACGGATCACATTTGTTACTCTTCTATTCATGTTATACATTTAATAATTTGAATTTCCCCACGTTTAATTTTGGTATAATGCCGATCTGTAGTTGGTTATACTGGATTTTTATTCCAGTATTATCAAATACTAATCGGTATTTGTGTAAAAACCGCGTAAATGATTCAATTTTATTAGAAATAAGTCAAGCACCATTTTAAATCCATGTTTTAAAACATTGACGCTATTTCCTTCCTGACTTCTTAAACTAACAGGTATTTTTTTGATATCGTAATTCCTTTTCAACGAGATATACATCAATTCCACGTCAAATGTAAAACCCTTTATGCGAGACACAGAAAATAAATCTTTAGCAATTTTCTTCTTAAATCCCTTCAAACCACATTGCGTATCTGAAATTCCTGTTGTGATAAATCGTCCAACAATAAAGGTGAAGAAACCACTCCCAAAGCGTCGTTTTGAAGAAATCTTATTAAAGTAATTTGATTCACTCAAGCCTCTGTCTCCAATCACAACATCGTATTCCTTGAATTCTAAGTAATGAATAATATTTTCTAAGGCTTCTAACTCAAATGGGATATCGGCATCAGTAAAGATGCATATTTCACCTTTTGCATGCAACATTCCCGTTCTAACTGCAGCTCCTTTTCCTTGATTTTTAGTATAGGTGAGAAAAATGCACGTATTACTTTCCGCTACACGTTGCGTTTCTCCCTCATCATTCGATCCATCATCCACCACAATTACTTCAGCTTCCCATCCTTTTTCTTTGATAAAACTCATCAAGTGCGGCAAGTTATTGGCCAATGCATCAGCTGAACGATAAGAAGGAATAATAATACTGGTTAAAGCCATTTACTTTTTTTGATAACAGTAAAAGTAAGAATTAATCGGGTTAATTTGTTTTAAAGCAGCCTGTCTACAAAATAATTCATTTATTATTAATTGTTTTATAGACTTCGAAAGAATAAAATTAATTGATAAGAGAAATTGAAAGTGCGATAATGGATTGGACTACAAATTTCCGCAGTACTAAGCGAAGCGTTCTCATCGACCAGCGGGAGATAACTAGACCGTAAAGCGACGTCGAAGTAAGATTTTAATTCAATTTCTTGGTAATCATTAGCTTTATCGACGGTCCCGTTTTGGAATGAAATGGAGAAACGGGAAGTTCCTTGGATAATTTGTGAAAAAGCATTTTTTAGCTTCGCTGCTTCTTCGAGGTGTTACTTTTTGTTGCTTTGGACAAAAAGTAAGAGAGTTGAAGTTGCGAAGTAAAATTGTTATTTTTGAGCAAAAGAATTTAGTCACACTTTTAATTCAATATAAACTTGAAATCGCTTCAGCTGAAAAATTATCTCCCTTATCTTATTTTTTTCGTTCTTGCTGCAATTGCTTTTTTTCAAGTTTCATTTTATCTCCACCCAGGGAAATATGATCTAATTGATTGTTTCTATCCGTGGCGTTTTTACATTGGCGAATGTTTGCAAAATGGTCAATTGCCTTATTGGAATCCTTACCAAGACTTAGGATATCCAATTCATGCAGATCCATCAAGTGGTGCTTGGTATCCGATGGTTTGGTTGATAGGCTATTTTAACGGATACACTATATATAGTATTGGATTTGAATTATGGTTTCATATCTTTCTTGCAGGAGTCGGGTTTTATACACTTGCTAAAACATTAAAATTCAATCAATCTTTTGCTTTGTTGGCTGGAATAGCATATATGTTGTCTGGCGTTTTTATTGGAAATGCACAACATTTACCTTACATAATCAGCGCGTGCTGGTTGCCCTACGTGTTGAATTTTTATTTCCGTTTGGTAGAAGAAAAATCACATATTAATAGTTTAAAAGCTGCTTTTTTTCTTTTCCTAATGATTACAGGAGGATATCCTGCTTTTACAATAATCTTATTTTATTTATTGTTGATTTTCTTCTTTATTTATTTCAAGAAAACGTATCAAACTCAGTCTACAAAAGAATTAATTGATTTTATAAGTCGTCATGTATTGTTTTTGGTCTACACTATTTTACTATCATTGGTCTTATTTGTTGCAATTTATCAAGTAAGTCCTTATTTATCACGTTTAGGAGATTTTAGTTTGGAACAAGCTTTGTATTCGCCATTTTCTCCTCAATCGTTTGTGTCTTTCATCCTACCTTTAGTAAGTACAACGCATACAGATTATTTCAATTCAGATCTATCAATGCGGAACGGCTATTTTGGGTTGTTTATTCTACTTTTCTTTTTAATCGGACTCTTTTCAAAGAAACCAATTCAACTAAAAGTGCTTTTTTATTTTGGATTATTTTCATTAGCTGCTGCTGTTGGGGAATATCTTCCAGTTCGGGAGTTTCTATTTAAATATGTTCCTATGATGAATGTATTTCGGTTTCCAAGTGTTTTCCGATTATTCTTTATTATCGCCGGAATTTTAACCGGAGTTTATTATCTCCAAGAATTATTTAATAGAAAAGGGTGGAACAAAAAGTCACTGTCAATTGGTGCAATGATTATGTCTAGTTTCTTTTTGATACTATTAATTGTAGCAAGATCAAACGGACATTTATCGCTATTTACTTTTGTGAAAAACAACCTATTTATTGCTTCAGAAGAATCAACGTATTGGCAAAATGTTGCTTTTCAATCAATTGTTCAACTGTTGTTGTTGGGTACATTTCTATTTGTTTTATGGAAATTCAGTGACCGCAAAAAAATCATCTCAGCAATTATTCTCTTAACGCTAACTGATCTCGTAATTTCAATTCAGTTGAATGCGCCTTATACCGTTTATTATGAAAATATAACGGCAAAAGAAGCTACTAAGAACGTTTCAAAGTATCCAAAAGGATTTCCAAAATTGCAAGATATTTCAATAGAGGAAGCTGGACATTTGCCTTTAATTGGCAATCCCTTTTGGCAAAACATGAATACTTTTCAAAAACAAATTTCTGTCGAAGGATTCAATTCTTTTTCATTTACGAGTTATGAATTTTTAGAAAGTGAGTATCCCCAACTTTTCTCTGAAATAAAGAAGAATAAAGTGCTTTTACTCTCAGATTCCATTTTACCTGAAAGCAAATTAAATGAATATAAAAAAGATAGTTTGTTTAAGCAAAATCAGATTTTTTTGAATGAAATAGATTATATTTATTTATCACAGCGAACGTTTGAGGCTTCGAAAAAAGACACTACATTTCTTAAAGAATATGACGCAGCACATTTTGAAATTAGAACGAATTTAGAAAACAGAAGATTATTGACACTGCATCAAAAATATTATAAAGGCTGGAAAGTAACGGTCAATGGAAAAAAAGCCAGAATTTTTAAAAGTAATTTGAATTTCATGACAATCATGGTTCCTCGAGGTAAAAGTGTTGTACTTTTTGAATACAAAAACCCAGTTCTGAAGGCTAGTTTTTTGATAAGTGCTGCTTCTTTTGTGTTTGCAATTTTACTTTTTCTAATCGTTTGGTTGAAAGAGAAAATCATTCACTATTCCAAAGAAAATTCTATTAAATAGAGTTACTCAGAATTTTAATTTACTCATCTGTTTTAAAAATATAATTCTGATTTCTATGTGTGCTATGAGCCTATGCCTGTCCTGAGTTTATCGAAGGGTGGTAAAATATAACTTACATTCTTTATTGTTTTTGAAAGAGAAATTTAGAAAAGCATAAAACGTTCATAAAATCTTACTTTTCTTGAAAACTTCCTGATTTTTGAATCTCTTGATTTCGTAAATTAGTACGCGAATTTCAATAGGATAAAATGAAACAATACCACGATTTATTACACCATATTTTAGAGACGGGAACTAAAAAAGAAGATAGAACTGGAACTGGAACAACTTCTGTTTTTGGTTATCAAATGCGTTTTGACCTTTCAAAAGGATTTCCTGTTGTAACCACGAAAAAATTGCATTTACGGTCAATTATCATTGAGTTATTGTGGTTTTTACAAGGCGATACAAATATTAAATTTTTGACGGACAACAAGTGTAATATTTGGAATGAATGGGCTGATGAAAACGGAAATCTAGGTCCAGTTTATGGACACCAATGGAGAAGTTGGCCTGCAAATGATGGCGGAACAATTGATCAAATCACTAACCTCATTAATCAAATTAAAAAAAATCCAGATTCACGTCGCTTAATTGTTTCCGCATGGAATGTTGCAGATGTTGATCATATGGCATTGCCACCTTGTCATACTTTATTCCAATTTTACGTTGCTAATGGAAAATTAAGTTGTCAATTGTACCAAAGAAGTGCAGACACTTTTTTAGGAGTTCCTTTTAATATTGCTTCGTATGCTTTGCTAACTATGATGGTGGCACAAGTGTGTGATCTCGAAGTTGGTGATTTTGTGCATACTTTTGGGGATGCTCACTTATATAGCAATCATATCGAACAAGCAAATCTGCAACTTTCAAGAGAAATACGTCCATTGCCAACAATGAAAATTAATCCTAATGTGAAAGATATTTTTGGGTTTACATATGAAGATTTTGAGTTATTGAATTACGACCCTCATCCACATATTAAAGGCGAAGTAGCTGTTTAAAAGGAACTCGAATTTTAACTATGTGCTCTATGTTCCTATGTGGTGAAAAAACATCTGAACTATGCTTTAATTTTATATAAAACGATCTTGAATCAATTCTAACTATGTGCTCTATGTTTTTATGTGGTAAAAGTAAGTATCTCAACTATATCTTAATTGCATGTAGCTGTATAGTTTTTCTTCAAGGAAATGCACAACAAGAATTATCAATTTTATTTGCTGGAGATGTTATGTCGCATGGTCCACAAATTACTGCTGCTCGAAATGAATTAACTGATAGTTATGATTATGATGCGGGATTTCAATTTGTAAAACCGATCATTGAACAACATGATATATCAATTGTAAACCTCGAAGTGACACATGCTGGCAAACCATACAGTGGATATCCTCAATTTTCGGCACCAGATGAACTGTCTCCTGCCTTAATAAATGCAGGTTTTGATGTCTTGTTGACGTGTAATAATCACGCTTGTGATGGAGGAGCAAAAGGAGTTGTTCGGACTTTGGATGTTTTAGACAAGCATGGAATCAAGCACACAGGAACTTTTCGAAACAAGGCTGAACGGGAGCTGAACTATCCATTAATGTTGAATCAAAAGGGCATGAAAGTAGCTTTATTGAATTACACTTACAGCACGAATGGAATTTCTGTAGCAGCGCCTTTAATTATAAATTACATCGACAGTGCGGTGATTAAAAAAGATGTTCAGCGTGCAAAACAATTGAACGCAGATTATATTATTTGTACCATGCATTGGGGAACAGAATATGAATCATTACCAAGTGCCTATCAAAAAAAATGGGAGAAATACTGCTATGAATTAGGCGTAGACATGGTCATTGGAAGTCATCCACATGTTATTCAACCTATGCAGAAAAAAGTAGTTAACGGAAAAGAAAAACTAACTGTTTGGTCTATGGGGAATTATGTTTCTAACCAAAAGGATCGTTATAAAAATGGTGGATTAATGGTCGGGACAACACTTAAAAAAGAAGATGGAAAAGTGATGATTCAAGAAGTACATCACAGCTTTGCTTATGTCCATATCAAACAAGAAAAGGGAAGTAAATATTATTACCTTTTACCAGAGTTCAATTATGCTGAATTGAGACCAGATTTTATGGCAGATAGTGCTATTAATAAAATGAATGTGTTTTTTTCGGATAGTAGAAAATTGTTTGCTGATTACTCTAGTGGGTCAAAAGAGTATATTGTTTCTCAAAATAGTGAAATTGGTAATTTATATAAATCGTATTTACAAGGTTATTATTCAGTACTACTTGAGGAACGTGCAGACACAAAATCACCGGAATTATTAAAAACCGAATTGTCAAATTATATCCACAAAGTAATTGAACCAAATGGCAAATATGCGTATGTTTCTGGAATTTATAATACAAAGGAACAAGCATCCGGAAACAAACGTTTTTTTCTAGATTGCCTTGTTTCCGAACCATTGAAAATAGTTTTTATTTCACCCCAAGAATTTACACTAATAGAAGAATGAAAGTAGCATTAATAGTAGCAATGGACAGTGAAGGTGGAATAGGAAAAAACAATGACTTAATGTGGCATTTACCATCTGATATGCGGTTTTTTAAAGAGAAAACTGCTGGTCAAATTGTTGTCATGGGAAGAAAAAATTACGATTCAATTCCTGAAAAATACAGACCTCTTCCTAATAGAGAAAATGTTATTTTAACCCGAAATAGTTCTTTTGAGGCAGAAGGTTGCAAAGTATTTCATTCAATGGAAGCATGTCTAGAACATTATAAAAATGAAACAGACCGAATTGTATTTATTATTGGTGGTGGAGAAATTTATCGACAAGCTTTAGAATTGAATTGCGTAGAAGAAATGTTCATTACGCACGTAGATAAAGTTTATGATGCAGAAACATTTTTTCCAAAATTTGATGAGTCTAAATGGTATTTTTCTGAAATCGGATCGCATGAAATAGACGATAAACATGAGGCTAGCTTTAGAATTATGAATTACAAGAGAAGTTGCTAGTTATGAGTTACAAATTACAAATTACAAATTGTGCGTTGGGTATTCCGAATTCCGAATTCCAAATCACGAATTTATTACCGAATAAAAAATGATTCTCTGTATAGCCGAAAAGCCCTCCGTAGCGAAAGACATAGCGGAAATTCTAGGAGCCCGAAATAGGAAAGACGGCTATTGGGAAGGGAATGGTTATTGGGTTAGTTGGACATTTGGACATTTATGCACGTTAAAAGAGCCACACGATTATAAAGAGAATTGGAAATGGTGGAAATTGGAAGATTTACCGATTATCCCTCAAAATTTTGGAATCAAGGTTGTAGATGACCCAGGAATCCAAAAACAATTTAAGTGCATTGAAAATTTAGTTGCTCATTGTGAGTCTGTTATAAATTGCGGTGATGCCGGGCAAGAAGGAGAATTGATTCAGAGATGGGTTTTATTGAAGGCAAAATGTAATAAGCCAATTCAACGTTTATGGATTTCATCTTTGACAGAAGAAGCAATTAAAGAAGGGTTTAAAAAACTGAAGGATTCCAAGCAATATGACAATCTGTATGCTGCTGGATCTGCAAGAGCAATTGGAGATTGGCTTTTAGGAATTAATGCAACGAGAGCTTTTACAAAGAAATTTGGACAAGGAAAAGTAACGCTTTCTGTAGGACGGGTCCAAACACCAACTTTGGCAATGATTGTTCAACGTCAAAAAGAAATAAATGCTTTTACTACGGCTGAATATTGGGAACTAAAAACTACTTATCGGGATACAGAATTCTTGTGTCAGATTGACCGTTTAACCAGTGAAGAGAAGGCTAATAAAGGACTGGAATATTTAAAACAACATGAATTCGAAGTAACATCTTTTGAACAAAAAGAAGGTAAAGAAGGTAATCCTCGTTTGTTCGATTTGACGGGTCTTCAAGTTGAAGGGAATAAGAAATTTGGATTCTCAGCAGATGAAACGTTGAAATTGGTTCAAAGCTTATACGAGAAAAAAATTGTAACGTATCCTCGTGTTGACACAACCTATTTATCAGAAGATATTCATCCGAAAATAGAAGGAATCTTAAAAGGAATGCAATATTATTCTCGTTTCACTGCTCCTTTATTACAAAAACCAATTCCGAAATCAAAGACAGTTTTTGACGATAAAAAAGTAACTGATCACCATGCAATTATTCCGACTGGAGTAAACCCAAGTGGTATTTCAGCTGTGGAACAACAAGTTTATGATTTAATTGCAAAACGGTTTATTGCCGTATTTTATCCAGAATGTAAAGTGTCAAATACGACGGTTTTAGCCAAAGTTGGTACACTCGATTTTAAAGTTACAGGAAAGCAAATTATTGAACCAGGTTGGAGAGTAATATACGACGAACCCAAATCCCAAATTACGAATAACGAATCCCAAATCAAAGACGACGAAGAGCGTGTGCTCCCAATCTTCGAAAAAGGAGAAAAAGGACCTCATGTACCAATCGTTCATAAGGGAAAAACATCACCTCCTAAACCATATACGGAAGCAACATTATTGCGTGCTATGGAAACAGCTGGAAGACAGGTAGACGATGAAGAAATGCGCGAATTAATGAAAGATAATGGAATTGGGAGACCGTCAACTCGCGCAAATATTATCGAAACATTGTTCCGTCGCAAGTACATTGAAAAAAACAGAAAAAATATTCTTGCCACTCCAACTGGTATGGATTTGATCGATACCATTCAAAATGAATTGTTGAAGAGTCCTGAATTGACTGGGAATTGGGAAAGAAAGATCCGTTTAATCGAAAAAGGAGAATACGAATTGGAAGTTTTTAAGCAAGAACTTTTCAAAATGGTACGCGAATTAACAGATGAAGTAATCTTCAATAATTATAGGAAAATTCAAGTT
>CANNKP010000041.1 GCA_947505255.1 Flavobacteriales bacterium | reverse complement strand
GTTAAAATCGCACCTTTCGAATAGTTTACATCAATGAATTTTGAAAACAATTTCAATTCATTAATAGTTTCTCGGTCACAATTCCCTTCTAGTGTTTCATTTGGGAGCAATCGAATGGTTCGTGCATACTCAACCGGATAATTACATGTTAAGCATTTTTCATCATAATACAAATGGATATGCCAATCTATATCCATTTTTTTAGTTGATTTGTTTACAAATCTTAAAATCACTTGTTCGAAATCATATCCCATTTCAGGATCGCATTCTGAGAATTTATATTCAATTTTAACTTGATCATTTTCAAAATATGTCATCCAATTAACTGAATATTTATCAATTAAATTGATTGGATCTGTTGAAATTTGTTGTTGAGAAATACAGTTGTTTGACAGATAAATCATTGTCAATAGTAGCAGCAGTCTGTTCATTATAATAGTAAATTTTGAAATGAGAATATTTTTTTCTATTCCACTCCAACTCTTTAAGCCATTGATTTTATTGAAATCCAATTGATTCTTCAATTCTTGGCTCATCAAATGGTAATTTTGAGCATTCGAAAAAGTACTGTAAAAACAGATTGAACTTAAAAGAACAGGATGATAAATTTTATTTTTCATTGAACTATTTTTTAAAACATATTGATAAAAAGCATAATTAACAAACTATTAATTAGTTAATTAAATGCAATTAAAACAGTATGGTTTCAAAAAAAATCAAATCAGAAGTAGATAGTGTAAGCAGTAATTTATTAGACGCTCTTTATTAAAAAACGTTGCCAAATTTAATTTTATTTTTTAATACCCTATTTTTTTTCGTCTCAATCATATTATTTATTTATCCATAATAACTTTAAAGCAGTGCAAAAGATATTCCATAAGTTGTGTTTTCCAAATTAGAAAACAAAAATTAAACATCAAAATCATTGGAATAATCGGTACATTTTTACAGTTATATGTTCATTAAAAATTAAATTCATTTTTTCACAAATGAATTATGAAGACAAAATTGAAAATTATTTGATGAATTGATAGATTCATTTAGATTAGTCGTTAATAAATTACATAAAAACACAGACTTTTAATTACGTAATTTTACGCATCAAAACAACTAAACCCAAGAAATACTTATAACTAAAGACAAGGATTTTTTTATTAATTTTATTATTATTCAAATGAATAAAACTTCACAAATCAAAGTATAATTTATTTTAGAGAACGAATAAAAAATAAAATGCAAGGAAAATTCAATCCTTGCATTTTAGTATATAATTCAAAAGAAAAAAGTCTTCCAATGAAAATAAAAGTCTATCTCTTATCGAATTACATTCACATGACCAACAATCATCTTGCGTTCATCATTGATTGATGTTTTAAATTCTATTTTCCAAGTATAGGTTCCATCTTCGCACAGGATAATTTCACCATTTGAACCATAACTTCCATTCCATCCTACTGAAGCGTCATGCGATTCAAAAATAATCTCTCCCCATCGATTAAATATTAATAAATCATAATCATATGGATCAAAACCTGAGGTAAATACAGGTTGGAAATTCGGATTATAATCATCTTCATCTGGAGTAAACGTATTTGGCACATAAAACAATAACGCTTCATTAATTTGAATAGTCGCGTATGCAGTATCCGCGCAACCAAGAGGTGTTGATGCTATTAAAGTAACAACATATGTACCTTCTTGTTCCAAATAGGTGTGAATTGGATTCACAACATTACTTAACGGTGAATTGTCTCCCAAATCCCAACTATAGTCACTCGCTCCAATTGAATTATTCATAAATAATACTTCTGTGCTAATTGTTGTCATTACAGACTCTGAAGGAGTAAAAGCAGCAATTGGATAGGCTTCTGCACAAACAATATCGATTGCAGTAAATGAATTTGAACAACCATTTACATCGGTTGTTGTTAACGTAATATCATAACAACCAGGTTGATTGAAAGTTGTTGATAAAGGTCCACAACCAGTAAGTACATTTCCATTACTTATTGTCCAAACACAATTAACAGAATTCGGTGATGTGTTTGTAAGACTAGTTGTAATTGGCACACATCCTAAGGTTTCTCCAGGTAAAAAACTTACGGCTGGCAATGGATTCACTAATATTGTCATTTGGTCTGTATCCGTGCAGCCAAAGGCCGTAGTTCCAATAACTGTATAAACTAATGATCCAACTGAAGGAGTAAATGCAAGACCATTTGAAACTCCGTTATCCCAAGAATAAGTCGTTGCTCCTGTTCCAGTCAAAGTTGCTGTTTGATTTTCGCATAAAATAAAATCGTTACCAGCAAAGACATTCGGAATTGGATTGACTGTAACAAGAACTTGATCCATAAAACTACAACCCAATACAGACGTTCCTATTACGGTGTATGTTGCTGTTGATCCAGGAACAAATGCTACCCCATTTATTACTCCATTATCCCATGAATACGTTGTTGCTCCAGAACCTGATAGTGTTACTGATATTCCAGCACATACTACTTGGTCAACTCCCGCTCCAACAGCAGGAATTGGGTTTACCGTAATATCAACCTGGTCAGTAGCAATACAATTTGCACCACTTGTTCCTGTTACAGTGTATGTCAATGTTCCAACAACTGGAATAAACGAAACTCCATCTGTAATGGCATTATCCCAAGAATATGTGTTTGCTCCTGCCCCACTTAATGTTACGGACGTGCCAAAACAAACCGTTTGATCTATTCCAGCATTAACTACTGGTAAAGGATTCACAGTTACTATTGCTTGATCAGTATTTATACAGCCATTTCCATCCGTTCCCGTAACAGTATATGTTGCCGTAGCTAATGGTGAAAAAGCTAAAGCATTTGTTATTCCATTATCCCAAGTATAAGTTGAAGCACCAACACCAGACAAGGTAACAATGCCACCGATACATGCAATTTGATCTAAACCTGCATTCACTGAAGGAAGTGCATTCACAGTTATAACAACCTGATCTGTATTAATACAGCCATTAATATCTGTTCCTGTTACCGTATATGTATTGGTTATTGCTGGAGAAAATGCGATACTATTTGTAACACCATTATTCCAAGTATAGGATAAAGCACCAGCTCCAGAAATTGTTGAAAATGCACCAATACAAATAGCCTGATCAATACCCGCACCTACAATTGGTAATGGATTAACAGTAATTACTGCTTGATCTGTATTTATACAACCGTTCAAATCTGTTCCAATTATAGTATAAGTGGTTGTTGCACTAGGCGAAAAAACAACATTATTCGACACACCATTGTTCCATGTATAACTTGATGCACCCGAACCATTAAGAGTGGTAGATGCGCCAATACAAATAACTTGGTCCAAACCTGCATTAACAATCGGTAATGGATTTACTGTTACATTGACTTGATCGGTATTTATACACCCATTAATATCAGTACCTGACACACTATATGTTAACGTTGAAACAGGTGCAAATGCTAAACCATTTGTAATTCCATTATTCCAAGTATAAGTTGAAGCATTCGTTGCAGATAAAGTAACTGAAGCACCGATGCATATTGTTTGATCAATTCCTGCATTTACAATTGGCAATGGATTTACCGTTACAACAACTTGATCAGTATTAATACACCCGTTAATATCTGTTCCTGTTATGGTATATGTATTTGTTATTGCGGGTGTAAAAGAAACTCCATTAGTAACTCCATTATTCCAAGTGTATGTCGATGCTCCTCCTCCAGATAAACTAGTTGATGCGCCAATACAAATTGCTTGATCTACACCTGCGTTAATGATTGGTAAGGGATTAACAGTTATTATAACTTGATCTGTATTTAAACATCCTAAAGCCGATGTTCCTGTTACAGTATAAGTAACTGAACCAATTGGTTGAGAAAAAGAAATACCATTTGTTATTCCATTATTCCAATTATAGGTAGAAGCACCAGAAGCAGATAGAGTTGTTGCAACCCCAGTGCATACAGCTTGGTCAACACCTGCGTTTACAATTGGCAATGGATTTACAACTAAAGTAACAATCGCAACACTATCACAACCCGTTGCTAGCATAAAAGTTTGAGAATAAACACCTGCTACTGTTTGAGAAACCCCATGAATTACTGAAGATTGACCTTGGCAAATCGTGTTCGTGAAATTGGCTGTAATAACGTTATTTTCAATAATAGGAAAAACTGGTGATGTTCCAATACAACCAAAACCATTAGTTACTGTAACTGAAATTGGGTTGTTTGCTATTGTGGCGTTAATTGTAGGTGTTAAAGCACCTGTAGACCATGAATAGGTTGTGAAAGGAGTGCTCGTTGATAGTAGCGCGAAGTTACCTGTACAGTATGTAGATGGTCCATTTATTAATGGAACTGGATTTGGATTAACTGTTACAATCACTTGATCCGTTGCCGTACAACCGGCACCAGTTGTCCCTATAACTGTATACGTAATTGAACCAACAGCTGGCGTAAATGCAATTCCATTTGTCACACCATTATTCCATGTATACGTCGTTGCACCAATTGCAGTCAACGTCACTCCTGTTCCAGAACAAACAGTTTGGTCAACACCTGCATTAGTTGTTGGAAGTGGATTTACAGTAACTGTAACAATATCTGTTGAAACACAGCCTGCTGCAGAGGTTCCTGATACAGTATAATTAGCCGTTGCAGTTGGAGTAAATGCAACTCCATCTATTACTCCGCCACTCCATGTATAAGCAGATGCTCCTATTCCTGTTAGCGTAACGGCTGTGCCGGCACAAACTATTTGATCTACTCCAGCATTTACAATTGGTAATGGATTAACAGTTACAAGAACTTGATCTGTGTTAATACAACCCGCAGCAGTAGTTCCTGTCACAGTGTATGTTGTCGTAGAGGATGGAACAAAAGCCAAACCATTGGTTATTCCATTATCCCAGGAATAGGTAGAAGCACCAGAACCAAATAATGTAACTGCTACTCCTGCACAAACTGTTTGATCTATTCCAGCATTTACAATTGGTAATGGGTTTACGGTAACTATTACTTGATCAGTTGCAATACATCCTGCACTTGAAGTCCCCGTCACAGTATAGGTAACAGTAGCAACTGGTGAAAAAGGAACGGTATTAACAACACCATTATCCCAAGTATAAACTGATGCTCCTGCCCCAGATAAAGTCACAGATGCCCCAATACAAATTGTTTGATCAACTCCAGCGTTTACAATTGGAAGTGGATTCACAGTTACGGTAACAATATCTGTAGAAGTGCATCCAGCGACTGATGTTCCAGTTACGGTATAATTCGAAGTTGCTATTGGTGTAAATGAAACTCCATTTGTTATCCCACCTGTCCATGAATATGTTGAAGCACCTGAACCTGTCAATATAACTGACGTTCCAGCGCATACGGTTTGATCTATCCCGGCATTTACAATAGGTAATACATTTACTGTTACAATAACTTGATCAGTATTGATACAGCCCACAATAGATGTTCCTGTTACAGTATAAGTCGCTGTTGCTGATGGCACAAAAGAAACAGTATTCGTTATACTATTATCCCATGAGTAAGTAGATGCACCTGAACCAGTTAAAGAAACAGACGTTCCAGCACAAACTGTTTGATCTAATCCTGCTCCAACAACCGGTAAAGGATTTACAGTTATCGTTACGGCATCTGTACCAGTACAACCTCCTGCATCTGTTCCAACAACAGTATAAGTAGTAGTTGAAGCAGGTGAAACTGAGAAATTATTACCTAAACCTAATCCATTATTCCAATTATAAGTAAGACCTCCTATAGCAGTTAAAGTTGTTGATGAACCGACACAAATTGCTACGTCAGGACCAGCATTTACAGGAGCATTCGCTAAAACGCTAACCGTTAATAGATCGGTACTAATACACCCAGCTGTTGATGTTCCGGTTATAGTGTATGTAGTTGTTAATCCTGCTGTAAAGTTAACGCTTGAGCCTATTGTTGTATTCAAGTAAGTTCCTGGAGACCATGTATAAGTTGAAGCTCCAGTTGCTGTTAGGGCAACAGTTCCGCCAGAACAAACTGAAACATTATTAGCAACAACCACTGGTAATGGATTTACAGTTACAAGAACTTGATCTGTATTAACACAGCCTGCTATTGAAGTTCCTGTCACCGTATAAGTTGCAGTTGCTGCAGGAGTATAAGCAATTCCATTTGTTACACTGTTATTCCAAGTATAAGTTGATGCTCCTGCCCCTGATAAAGTAACGGAAGCTCCTAAACAAATTGTTTGATCCAGACCAGCATTTACGATAGGCAATGGGTTTACAGTTACTATTACAGCATCTGATGCAATACAACCCAAGGCTGTTGTTCCAGTAACTGTATATGTTGCTGTTGCAGCTGGAGTGAAGGCAACGCCATTTGTAATACCACCTGACCATGTATAGTTAGGTGCACCAGTAGCTGATAATGTTACAGATGTCGCTGGACAGATAGTTTGGTCCAATCCTGCATTCACTATAGGTAATGGATTAATCGTTATCACAACGGTGCTCGTTACTAATGGACAAGGCCCTGCTGGATCATTAGTAGTCAAAGTAAGTGTTACTGTTCCTGATGTTATGGAAGGAGTGTAAGTGGAAGTTAAACTAGCTGTGTTCGAAAAAGTTCCTGATGACGCGGACCAAATGCCTGATGTTGCTGATCCTCCTACTGATCCTGCTAATGAAATTACACCTCCTGCACAAACAGCTTGAGCCGGACCAGCATTCGCCGTCGCAATCGGATTAACAGTGACCAGCACTTGATCAGTAGCGGTGCATCCAGCAACGCTGGTTCCCGTTAAAGTGTATGTGGCAGTTGCAGCTGGAGTAAATGCTGTTGCGTTCGTTACGCTATTATTCCAAGAGTATGTATTGGCTCCAGATCCTGAGAGAGTTACAGGAGCTCCTGCACAAACGAGTTGGTCCGCGCCTGCATTTGTTAGCGGTAAAGCTGGTGCTGTATAATTTTGAGTTAATGAACATGGCGTTGCAGAAAAAGAAGCTGATACTGTACATGGTAATCCATTCGCAGTTAAACCATTTAAACTGTATGCCAAAGGAGATACAAATGGAGCATTAAATGTTTGAGTTCCTCCGCAAGTATTAGTAACGGTTAAAGTCCCTGAAGCTGGCGGTGAGGTAAAAGCAATAGAGCCAGCTAAATTATAAGTATTACCAGCTAAACAACTTCCTGGAGTTGCAGTCAAACTAGAAATAGCGCAAGCTGACATACATGCTGCCGGAGCGGTATAAGGGGTAGTAAGAGTACAAGTTGGGTCTGCACTAAACACAGCAGTAATGTTGCATGCTGCTCCATTGGCTGTTAATCCTGGCAAAGTATATGAAACTGGAGAATTCCAAGGGGTAGGCAATATAACACTTCCTCCACAACTACTAGACACAGTTAATGTTCCAGATGTTGGAGGATATGCTAGTGTAATGGAACCAGTAACGGAATAAGTATTTGCAGGCGAAACACAAGGCCCGGGTGTTGCAGATAATCCAGTCATATTGCACAAAATATTGCAGTTGGTAGTACCATCTGTTCCAGCAGCATTTCCAGCAATAGCGGAAATATTGGTAGGTGTATTTGCATAATTAGTAATCAAAAGCATATACCATTGACCAACAACTGCATTCGGTATATCGACGGTTTCAGTTGCTGAAGTTGAATAACTGCAATCTATTGGAGTAGAAGTTAATCCCGCACACATTGATGCTTGAGTCGCAAACGGGCCCCATATCGCAAAATCTATATCATGTGCAGCACTATTAGAAAGATTAATCATAATATTCCCAGCTGTCGCAATATTTAAGTAATACCATGCTGGACTTGGTTGAGAAAAAAGGCAACCATAATTCGGTCCAACTTCAGAAGTTGTTCCAACTGAGCCAGGAAAAGTAACACCTGAACTGGTGCAAAATGGCTGCGCTCCTGCGCATGAACCTGGACCAGGTGGCGGAGTTGCAGGTATTGTTGTAACGCATGTAATAGGACAAACCCATCCTGAAGAGGTAATTGAACCATCGGAAGTCCATAAAAATGTTAAGCACCCACCAAGTGTTGAATATACAGTTCCTGGACCTGTGGTTCCTTGATATTGACCAATTAAAGGTGACCCAGTTGTCGGGCCATTATAAATATATAAATGATCACAGCAACTCTCAGTACTGAAAGATGTAAAATTGAACGATAAATATTGACCAGCTGGGGCACAGAATGTTGCTGTATAATTTTGCCCATTTGCATAATTACTTGTACCCTGTGGATCATAGAATGTTTGCCCACATCCGTTAGTAACAGTCCCAAGATTCCCCATATTAATTTGACTAAACGTCAGATTAACAGAAAGAGACATTATAAAGAGTAGTAGGAGTTTTTTCATATCAAATAATATAAAGGATAAAAAAATATAATTAATTCTGAATAAATTATTTGTGAGAAATTAAAATGACATAAGACGAATTTTCAATTTGTATATATTGATCTATCTCAGAATAAAAATTAAAATGATACTTTAAAGGATTAAAATTTTCAGGAACGATTTGATTATTATCTCTAATCAAATCTGAATTACATTTGTTTTTTAAACTAAATTCAGACAAAAAAACCAAACCTACACGCTTATATTCAGGTAAAATAATAACGCTAACTCTTGAAATCTGGTCATTATATTCTGCTAAATATTGAGGTTGTGTATATTCAATACAATCTCTAAAAACTTCTGAAGAAAATTCTATTGTTTTAGGATGAAGTTCTTGGGAAAAGAAAATCCCTTTAAAAAGGGTAATAAAAATTAGTGTAACGACAGTTTTCATGTGTTAATTATTAGAAATAAATGAAATGTTAAATTTGAAATGCAAGTCCGATTTTGAGACAAACAATACGTAAAAATCTGAAAAATTTACTTTTTCGAGTTGCAGTAGTTGCAGCAGTAGTAGTAGTAGTAGTTTATTCATGATTAATTAGAATATTTTTTATTCTAGACGATAAATATATTGAATAGTTGCCAAATATTTTTTAAAAAAGTTCAAAATTTAGCTAACTATCCTAAAATTTCCAATCAACACCTTTTTTTAATAAATTTAGTGTCCGATTTTCTTCCGAATCTTTTATTGGTATATAATTATATTCCCAAGATGCATTTGCAGGAAGCGACATTAGAATAGATTCTGTTCTACCTCCTGAAACCAAGCCGAATTTTGTTCCGCGATCATTTACAAGATTGAATTCTACATATCTTCCTCTTCTTAGATTTCTCCATTTGATTTGTTCATCAGTAACAGGGATATCCTTACCACATTCAACTTGATATTTGTAAAGAACAGGAAAATTATCGCCCAGTTCAATGCAAAAATTGAAAATATTTTCTTTTGAAATAGTGTCATTTGCTTGAAGATGATCGAAAAATATACCACCTATCCCTCTAGTTTCTTTTCGATGCGGGATATAAAAATAATCATCTGCCCAATTTTTAAACGTTGGATAAAATACATCACTATACTTGTCACAAATGTTTTTTAAGTTTAAATGAAATGCTTTAGCCTGATTTGGAACAATATAATGTGGCGTCAAGTCAATTCCACCGCCAAACCAATATGCACCATTATCCATTTCAAAATAACGTACATTCATGTGGATTATCGGAATATGTGGATTTGACGGATGAAGAACAATGGAAACTCCGGTAGCAAAGAATTCATTTCCATCCAAGCCCATTTGTTTTTTCATCAAATCCGTAACAGGTCCATTAACTTTGGAAAAAGCAACTCCTCCTTTTTCAATTATTGAGCCATTTTGAATAATTCGAGTCCTACCGCCTCCTCCTTCTTCTCTCGTCCATTTATCTTCAATAAATAAACCAGCACCATCGATATTCTCTAATGATTTACAAATTCGATCTTGTAATAATTGGAATTCTGAAGAGATAAAATCTTTATTCATTTACTTATTTTGAACATTTATCAATTCGAAATTTTCTTGTTCAATGATAAATACATTTGAATTTTCATACCCATTACCTGATCCATTTTGTTTTAATTCAAACTGATTCATTATCATATCATTGTCTTTCTTATTTAAGAGCAACGAAGAAGTAAAGAAATACAGAACATCAAATCCTTGTACAGCCATTTTTGTCATGTCCGAATTGTAAGCTGAACGGTATTTTAAATGTAACTGCTCAGTTTCTGGGTATTTATAATTTAAATCATTTGGACTAGCATAATGAAAATTATATTTGTTTTTATAATGCGGTTTAACATCATCAAAATTGACCCATTCTTTTGTGCCATAAACAAAGATGTTTTCATCACTAAATTTAGTTGATGAAGTACTTAATTTGTTCATGAATTTTACCGCCAAGGATTTTTCATTTGTTGGGAAAACTAAAATATTATTTACTCCTTTTCTCATAAATGACATATAATTATCCATTGTTGCTTCAATGAGCTTTGGCCTCACTCCAACAAAAGAAGACGATATAAAAGTATTTCTAAAGCTCTCATACATTATCAAATCCTTTTCATTTGTCGATTTAATGATAATAACTTGGTCTTTTGAATTGTTATTTAATGTGTATTCTGCAAAACCTTTCATTAAGGTAGCGTCCGACGGAACAGCATTATATACAAATTGATTGTTTTTTAGCACAGAAACATTAACAGAAACGGGACAAATCATTCTAACCTTATTAACCTTGCACCACCTAGCGACAATATCAACATTATCAGGAGAAAGCGGACCAAAAACCAAATCCATTTTAGAAAATTCTGGTTTCTCAAGAATTTTTTTTATCGATATAGTATCCGTTTTTGAATCGTAAACAAAAACCTGAGCTTCCAATCCCATTTTCTCTAATGAATCTATTGCCAATTTTGCTCCCATATAAAATTCGGTTGCAAGTGTAGAAATATAATCAGAATTATTTTCACCTTTATCTAAGAAGAAAGGCAATAAAATGGCAATATTATAATGCTTTTTCTTTGAAAATAAAAGAGTCGAATCTACTGTTTTTGTAATTATGGGTTTAATCTCTCTTTTTTCCAAAAGTTGAATTTTTTCCTTTTTAATTGGAATTTTCAAAAAATCTCCTGGTTTAATTTTCGAACTTTTCAATCCATTAAACCGTTGTAATTCTTCGACTGAAACCATGTATCTTTTTGAGATGCTGTATAACGTTTCATGGTCTAGAATTAAATGCTGGATCATTGTGTCCTGAAATGAGATTTTATATTTTGAAACATCCTCATTTAATTGATCTGGTGCTTGAACTTTTTCAATCTTCACATTTGTTAAGGGTATATTCTCAGAAGTAATTATTTCTTTTTCTACGCCTGAAATAATCAATGTTTGACCAACTTTAATTCCAGTTTCTGCAGTTGGATTTTTTGCAATAATACTCTCTACAGTTACTCCATATTTTTTAGAAATTGCAAATAAGGTTTCTTTAAGTAAGACCGTATGTAAAACCGTTTGTAATTGAACTGGAAGTATCAATTTCTGACCATCAACTAATCCTTTCTCCGTTCCTGGATTGTATTTAATGATATCCTCAACGGAAACATCAAACATTTCATGAATACCCCATAAAGTATTCCCAGTTTGGACAAAATGGACATAATACTTTTTTCCGCCTATCACTTCAGTTTGCGCTGTTTCAGGCTGAGCAAAGACACCACTAAATGACAGTAAAAAAGCAACAACAATCCAATTCTTCATATTCTTATTTTATTTCATGGTTTACAATACGTATGCCATAAGTCAAACTATTCCCACTCAATAGTTGCAGGCGGTTTTGAACTAATATCGTATGTAACACGATTTATTCCTTTGACTTGATTAATGATTCTATTAGATGTTTTAGCAAGGAACTCATACGGTAAATGACACCAATCTGCTGTCATACCATCAGTAGAACTTACGGCTCTTAAAGCAACAGCATTTTCATACGTTCTTTCATCCCCCATTACACCGACGGTCTGAACAGGTAAAAAGATTGCTCCTGCTTGCCAAACATCGTCGTATAATCCATCCTCTTTAAGTCCATTGATAAAAATTGCGTCTACATCTTGAAGAATTTTCACTTTTTCTAATGTTACTTCTCCTAAAATTCGAATTCCTAAGCCTGGACCAGGGAATGGATGACGGCCTAAAATAGTATCGTCAATATTCAATGATTTACCAATTCGTCTAACTTCATCTTTAAATAATAAACGCAAAGGCTCAACAACACCCAATTTCATATAATCAGGTAATCCTCCAACATTGTGATGAGATTTAATAGTTTGAGATGGCCCTCCATTTACGGAAACTGATTCAATTACATCTGGATAAATTGTTCCTTGACCCAACCATTTTGCATTTTCAACCAATTTTGACTCTTCATCAAAAATATCCACAAATACTTTTCCTATAGCTTTTCTCTTAAGCTCTGGATCTGTCAAACCTTTTAATGCAGCATAGAATTTATCAGCGGCATTAACTCCTTTAACATTTAATCCCATGTGCTGATATGAATCCAAAACTTGACTGAATTCATTCTTTCTCAATAATCCATTATCAACAAAAATGCAATGTAAATTTTTTCCAATAGCTTTATTCAATAATACTGCCGCTACAGAGGAATCAACTCCTCCAGACAAACCGAGTATTACTTTATCAGTGCCAATTTGTGCTTTTAATTTTGAAACTGTTTCGTCTACAAATGAATCTGGTGTCCAATCTTGAGAACATCCACAAATATCAACCATGAAATTTTTCAAAAGTATTGCACCTTCTAACGAATGATATACTTCTGGATGAAACTGAATCCCATAAGTTTCTTCCCCTTCAATATGATATCCAGCAAATTCAACATCCGAAGTACTGGCAATAACTTTATAATTTGCTGGAACCTTTTTAATTGTATCACCGTGAGACATCCAAACTTGTGATCCATCTGTTAAGCCACGGGTTAAAACATTTGAGTGATCAATAAATGATAAATGTGCTCGTCCATATTCGCGAATAGCAGAAGGTAAAACTTCTCCACCATAATTATGCGACAAGTATTGGGCACCAAAACACACACCTAATAAAGGAAATTTACCTTTTATTTGTTCTAAGTTTGGTTTTGGTGAAGCTTCATCTCTAACAGAAAAAGGACTTCCTGACAAAATCACACCTTTAATGTTTGGTGTTAATTCCGGAATTTTATTCCAAGGGTGTATTTCACAATATACGTTCATCTCTCTTACTCTTCTAGCTATAAGTTGAGTATATTGTGATCCAAAATCAAGTATTAATATCATTTCATGCATGACGCAAAGATACTATGAAATTCAAAAAAAATATACCTCATTCATACTATTTAAACTATAAAATATTAACAATTCTCAAAGACAATTTGTCAGACAAATGCTATTTGGAATGATTTATGACAAAAAACACGAAATTTTAAGGGAATTTATTTACAATAGCTTTCAAATTTCATTAAATTTGAAGCCACTTACAAAAAGAATTACAAACAGATGATAGCAGGATTATTAAAGAAGTTTTTTGGAGACAAATCAGCAAAAGACACAAAGGAATACCAACCAATTATAGATAAAGCGAATCAATTTTCTACTGAATTAAATTTGTTATCTGATGATGAATTAAGAGCGAAAACGGCTTATTTTCAAAATCTAATTAAAGAAGGTACAAAAGAATTAGAAGATGAACTAAAGAGTTTAAATGATATCGCGCAAGATCCAGCTACACCAATTCATGAGAAAGAAGAATTATTTGAAAAAATAGATAAGTTATCTAAATCTATTGATGAAAAAATTGAAGAAATTTTAGCTGTTCTAATGCCTGAAGCCTTTGCTGTTGTCAAAGAAACTGCAAGAAGATGGGCAGAAAATGGTCAATTAACAGTTACGGCTCAGCAATTTGATAAAGATTTGGCTGTTTCAAAAGATGGAATTACAATTGAAGGAGACAAAGCTATTTGGCACAACACATGGTCTGCAGCAGGCGCTGAAGTAAAATGGAGCATGGTTCACTACGATGTTCAATTAATGGGTGGTGCAGTTTTACACAGAGGGAATATTGCTGAGATGCAAACTGGAGAAGGAAAAACGCTTGTAGCAACTCTTCCTGTTTATTTAAATGCTCTTTCAGGAAAAGGTGTTCACTTAGTAACTGTGAATGATTATTTGGCTAAGCGTGACTCTGAGTGGATGGGACCATTGTATCAATTTCACGGTTTAAAAGTGGATTGCATTGACAAACACCGTCCTAATTCTCCAGAAAGAAGACTTGCTTATCTTGCTGATATAACTTTTGGAACAAATAATGAATTTGGTTTTGATTATTTACGTGACAACATGGCAGGAGGAATTGATGAATTAGTTCAACAAAAACATCATTTTGCAATTGTCGATGAAGTCGATTCCGTTTTAATTGATGATGCTCGAACTCCATTAATTATTTCTGGTCCTACACCTCGTGGTGAAGAACATGAATTTCATGAATTAAAACCAAGAGTTGAATCAGTTGTAGCAGCGCAACGTAATTATGTAAACCAATGTTTGGCGGACGCTAAAAAATTACTTACAGTAATAACAGGAACTGTTGAAGCGGGAAAAGAATCTAAACAAATGTTGGAAGATGGCGGAATTGCTTTATTAAGAGCGCACCGTGGTTTACCAAAAAATAAAGCATTAATCAAATACCTTTCTGAGCCTGGAATCAAAGCTCACTTGCAGAAAATAGAAAACTTCTACATGCAAGAGCAGGGGAAAAACATGAAAAAAATTGATAAAGAACTTTTCTTTGTTATCGATGAAAAAAATAATACAATTGAACTAACAGACAAAGGAATTGATTTAATTTCAGGCGTTGATGAAAGAGATTTCTATATCATGCCAGATATCGGTTCTGAAATTGCAAGATTACAAAAAGAGAATCTTGAAAAAGAAACTTTTTTAGAACGCAAAGATTCATTGATTCGTGATTATAGTATCAAATCAGAAAGAATTCACTCTATAAATCAATTATTAAAGGCTTATACTTTATTCGAAAAAGAAGTTGAATACGTAATTCTCGAAAACAAAGTCAAAATTGTTGATGAGCAAACTGGACGGATCATGGAAGGGCGCCGTTATTCTGATGGTTTACACCAAGCAATAGAAGCGAAAGAAAATGTGCAAGTTGAAGCTGCAACACAAACTTATGCAACAATTACCTTGCAAAATTATTTCAGAATGTACCATAAGTTATGTGGTATGACTGGTACAGCCGAAACAGAAGCGAAGGAATTTTGGGACATCTATAAATTAGATGTTGTAGTTACCCCTACTAACAGACCAGCTGTTCGTAAAGATCAAAATGATTTAGTATTTAAAACTGCACGTGAAAAATTCTCAGCGGTTATTGATGAAGTTGAAAAACTATCTGCTGCTGGAAGACCAGTTTTAGTTGGTACTACAACAGTTGAAATATCTGAATTATTAAGTAGAATGCTTAAGATGAAAGGTGTGAAACATGAAGTTTTAAATGCAAAACACCACCAAAGAGAAGCAGAAATAGTAGCAGATGCAGGAAAAGCTGGAGCTGTAACTATTGCAACCAACATGGCTGGTCGTGGAACGGATATCAAATTAGGTGAAGGCGTTAAAGAAGCAGGAGGTTTAGCAATTATAGGTACAGAGCGTCACGATTCAAGACGTGTTGACAGACAGTTGAGAGGTCGTTCTGGTCGTCAAGGAGATCCAGGTTCTTCTCAATTCTTTGTATGTTTAGAAGATGATTTAATGCGTAAGTTTGGATCTGAACGGATTGCAAAGTTAATGGATAGAATGGGCTTGAAAGAAGGAGAAGTTATTACACATAGTATGGTTTCTAAATCAATTGAAAGAGCGCAAAAGAAAGTGGAGGAAAACAACTTTGGTATTCGTAAACGTTTATTGGAATACGATGATGTAATGAACGCTCAACGTAAAGCAATCTATAAGAAACGTAAGAATGCTTTATATGGTGACAGATTGGATTTAGATATAGACAACATGTTTTATGATGTCTGCGAAACAACTGTTTATGCTCATACTAAAGAAGGTTTCGAAGCATTTGAAATGGATTTGTTACGCTTAATTGGAATAGAATCCCCAGTTAGTGAAGCAGAATACAAAGGTATTGACCGAGCTGAATTAGTTGAAAAAGTTTATGCAGCTTTATGTGAACAATATTTGCGCAAAAATGAGAAAATCGCTCATAAGGCATTCCCTCAAATTAAGCATGTTCATGAAACAATGTCGGACAAATACAAGAATATCGTATTCCCATTAACAGATGGAAGACGTGAAGTTCAAATGGTTATCAATCTGGAAGAAGCATATAAATCAGGTGGAAGCGCGATTACAAAATCATTTGAAAAGAATATTATTCTAAGTAAAATTGATGATGAATGGAAAGAGCATTTGCGTGAAATGGATGACTTACGTTCGGCTGTAAACAATGCTCAATATGAGCAAAAAGATCCTTTATTGGTATACAAATTAGAATCATTTGACTTGTTTAAAGCGATGTTAGGAAGGTTGAATGCCGAAGCTATTGAATTGTTGATGAAATTAGATTTACCTGTTGAACAAGAAGTTCAAACGACTAATAAAGAAATAACGCACCAAAACAATTACGATAAAGCTCAATTAAATCAAGACGGTTCGAATACTTCATCTTCTGCCCCACCTCGTTTTCAAGGTAGTGAAGGTTATCAGCAAGCAATTCAAAATTCGATGCCACCTTTGGAAAAACAACAGCCTGTAATTGCTGAACCAAAAGTTGGCAGAAATGATGCTTGTCCTTGTGGTAGTGGTAAAAAATTCAAACAATGTCACGGTAAATAAGACTTAAACCAAATGAAAGGTATTACATCAATTGCTATTATAGGAACTGGAAATGTAGCCTTTCATCTTGGGAAAGCTTTTTATGACAAAGGAATCGCTATTAAGGAAGTATTTAGTAGAAATATTGAATTAGCTACTGAATTAGCTGATTCTTTAAAATCGATTGTTGCACCAAATCTGAATGATTTAAGAAGTGATTTGATTTTAATTTGCACAAGTGATGACGCTATAGAATCCATTGTCTCACAACTGCCTAAAGATTCAAAAATAGCCTATACATCTGGAGCTGTATCCATAGAAAAATTTAAAGATTTTAAAGATATTGGTGTATTTTACCCATTGCAAACATTTTCCAAAGAAAGAGAAATCAACTTATTTGAAGTTCCTTTTTTAATTGAAGCATCGAATTCATTTCTTGCGCAAGATCTTTTTGATTTGGCTTGGCTTTTAAGCAGAAATGTAACATTTGCAAGTTCAGAACAACGCAAAAAATACCATTTAGCAGCTGTTTTTGTCAATAACTTCACTAATCACTTGGTTCACCAAGCGAAAAAGTATGCGGAGCAAGAAGAACTTAATTGGGATTATTTAAAACCTTTAATGAAGGAAACAGTTGAAAAAATACTTCTTACTAATCCGGAGCATGCGCAGACTGGACCAGCAAAAAGAAATGATCTTGAAACAATAAAAATGCAATCTGAAATGCTATCCGGTATGCCTAAAGAAATATACGAATTGCTTTCTAAAAGTATCATCAATACGTACAATCGCCATGATTAGTTATAAAGAACGAATGAATAAAATCAGCACATTCATGTTTGACGTGGATGGCGTTTTGACTAATGGAGATGTGCTATTAATGCAAGATCAGATAATTAGATCTCTGAATTCTCGTGATGCTTATGCAATTCAATATGCCGTTAAAATGGGATATAAAATCATGATTGTAACTGGCGGAAATTCACTCGATGTTAAAGATCGCTTACTTGGATTAGGAGTTCATGAAGTACATTTATCATCGTTTAATAAACTTTCCGTATACAACAGCATAAAAATTGCACATCAATTAAACGATGACGAAATTCTATATATGGGTGATGATATTCCCGATTATCAAGTCATGTCGGAAGCTGGATTGGCTGCATGCCCGCAAGATGCTGCTGTTGAAATAAAAAGTATCAGTCATTATCAATCACCCTTTAATGGAGGTAAGCACTGTGTTCGAGATGTCATCGAACAAACATTGAGAGTTCAAAATAAATGGTTTACAC
>CANNKP010000040.1 GCA_947505255.1 Flavobacteriales bacterium | reverse complement strand
CATCCAAACGAATTAGCCATTAATTATGTTTGGCAGCGCTTTTCGAATTGTTATTTCTCAAATGAAACAATTGAAATAAGTAAAGAAGTTCTAAAAATCAGAAATGAAGAAGCGCATAAAAGTCTTACTCCAACAAGTGAAGCTTCTGTTTTACAAATCAAGAAGCTAAAAGAAAAGCGAGAGAATTTATTGAAACAATTTCCTTTAGTTGTTTTAGAATAATTTCGAAAACCAAAGTATTCAGACCAATTCAAATATGGTTCGATATATTGCGAATTCGCGAACTTGAAAATTCGCGAACTTTCAAAAAATAGAGCACATTAGATTTAGAATACTTATAGGTTAAATAGTTAATCATTGCCACAGATTCACAGATTTTTTTGTATCTCAAATATAATATTTTGTAGAAATTTGAATAATTGAGATATATTTTCTGTGATAGATTTTATTTTAAGAAAACGACACGAATTTTCACAAAAAAAAATCTGTGCATCTGTGGCCTTTTTTTGAACTGAAAAGTAAACATACATAATACATGTTTAACTATTGACAAATAAATTGGATGAAATGTTATGCATAAAAAAAAGGCCGAAGCCTTTTTTTTATAATCTTATAATCGTTGATTTATATTCTGATTTTTCTCCTTTAACAGGATTTTGAATAACAACTTTCCAAATGTAAGCTTTATTTGCCGGAACCATTTGACCATTGCGTTTGTCAGTTCCTGTCCAATGATTTGTTGCGTCATTTGTTTCGAAAATTACTGCTCCATCTTTTGGATCAATAATGATCATGCTAAAATCAACATTTCTTTGAGTTAGCGCAAAAGGCATAAAACTATTCAATCTGTTGTCATTTGATGAAGGATCGAATGCATTGACTGCTAATAAATTGTAATCATCGGCAATCTGTATCGTTTTAGTTTCTGTTCCTTTACAGCCATTTACACCTTGAATAGTCAATGATACTTTATAACTTCCTTTGTTGAAATAGTGTACACTGATATCTTTTCCAAAAACACTTCCTTTTTGATTTTCTAAATCCCACGTGTAAGAATAACCTGAAGTTGTCGCTGAAACGTTAATAGAAGGCAATCCATTTTCATAAGAATTTTGATCATCAATTGAAAAATCTGGTTTCGGAAGAGGAACAACATTAAATGATTTACTTGTAAGTTGACCATTTTCAGTATATCCAATTGTATATTTACCATCAATTTCAGGTGTGATAGAAGTTGTTTTATTTGATTTGATTATTGTTTTTGTTCCATTTGGATCAAAAACAGTCAAATTAACATCATTCTTATTTACAATTGAAATCGATTCTCCTAAACAGATATTATTGATATCAGCAATTTCAATCTTTTTAGACGTGATTGGAGATATTCCAGTATAACTAATTGGATTAACGCTTTGATTTGTGTTTTGATTAGAATTGTTAACCTTCAATGGAGTAATAACATTCACCTCATTCAAGATTTGTTTAACAGGATTGACATCGTTAACAACCTCAACATCATTTGTTGAAGCATCATTTGTTGTTGTATTAGTATTGTCAGAATTATTTTTAGATGTTGTTGTTGAAGTATTCTCTGTATTGATAGTATTATTTGTGTTACTTACTTCATTTTGAGCAGTTTTAACACTTTCATTTGAAGTAGATTTGTCAGATGGCCAAAGTGCTATTGTAGTAACAATAGCAGCAATAGTTGCAGCACCGCCTAGGTACCACTTCAGATTTGATTTAGGAGAAACAGGCATAACTTGATCAAGTTTTTTGCTCATTGCTTTCCATGCAGAAGGGTCGTACGGTAATTCGTACCCTTTTACACTTTCCTTAATACTATTTTCTAAATTGTTTTTCATGTTATTTAATATTCATGAATTTCTCACTCAATATTTTTTGCAAATTCATTTTTGCTTTGGCCAGGTTTGATTTCGATGTCCCTTCACTTATTCCTAAAAGCGCTCCAATTTCTTTATGAGAATAATCTTCCAAGACAAATAAGTTGAACACCGTTCGATAGGCAGGTGATAATTTTTGAATCGCTTCCATTGCTACTTCAGCTTTCAAATCCATAAACTCCAATTCTTCTTTTTCCACCATTGGATCAGAAGCACCTAGTTTAAAGTCATTATCATTGTCTGTCAAATAAGGATCTTTTTTCGATTTTCTAATAGCGTCAATTGCAGTATTTGCAATAATCCTCCTTATCCAACCTTCAAACGAACCTTTGTAATCAAATGCACCCAGTTTTTCAAAGACCTTAATAAAACCTTCCTGAAGAACTTCTTGAGCTGTGTCTCGATCTGAATTATAACGCATACAAACCGATAACATCTTCCCATAAAAAAGCTTAAACAATTCCTCTTGCGACCTTCGATTGTTTCGCAAGCATCCTTCTATAATCTCTTTCAGTTTTTCTTTGTTCTCCACAATCTTATCGTTTGGTAGACGCTTTAGTTATAATTCGGTTGCCTTTTTGAAAATATTTTTTGACGATGAACCAATTTTCCTACAAAATAACAGAAATATTTATCAATAAGTGTTATTTTTGCAAGCGATAAATTAGAATATAAATCCTAAATATAAACAATGAAAGTAACAGTAGTAGGAGCAGGGAATGTCGGTGCAACTTGTGCAGATGTATTAGCTCAAAGAGAAATTGCAAATGAGATCGTTTTATTGGATATCAAAGAAGGTTTTGCAGAAGGAAAAGCTTTAGATATTTGGCAAACAGCTCCAATTAATTTGTACGATTCACGCACAACTGGATCAACAAACGATTATTCAAAAACTGCAGATTCTGATGTTGTTGTTATTACTTCTGGACTTCCACGTAAGCCAGGAATGTCTCGTGATGACTTAATCGCTACAAATGCTGGAATTGTAAAAACAGTTACTGAAAATATTGCAAAATATTCTCCAAATGCAATTATCATTATTGTTTCTAATCCATTAGACGTGATGACATATTGTGCATATTTATCTGCGAAATTTGATTCAAAGAAAGTTTTTGGAATGGCTGGAGTTTTAGATACTGCTCGTTACCGTGCTTTCTTAGCAACTGAATTAAATGTTTCTCCAAAAGATATTCAAGCAATTTTAATGGGTGGACATGGAGATACAATGGTTCCACTTCCACGTTATACAACTGTTTCGGGTATTCCAGTTACTGAATTGATTTCAGCTGAGAAATTGGATGAAATTATCGAACGCACGAAGTTTGGTGGTGGGGAAATCGTTAAATTATTAGGTACATCTGCTTGGTATGCTCCAGGTGCTGCAGCTGCTCAAATGGTTGAAGCAATTGTACGTGACCAAAAACGTATTTTTCCAGTTTGCGCTTGGTTACAAGGTGAATATGGATTCAATGATATCTATTTAGGTGTACCAGTTGTTTTAGGTAAAAATGGTATCGAAAAAATTATCGAACTTGACTTAAATGCGGATGAAAAAGAATTATTAAAAGAATCTGCTGTAGCTGTTAAAGGAGTAATGGATGTGCTAGATAACATGAATGTTACAAACGCATAACTCATAATAAATTATCGAAAAGCTCAATCGAAAGGTTGGGCTTTTTTTGTGAAAATTTATGGTAATAGTAGTTTGTTGAAAGAATAAATTAACTATTCCGTCTTGTTTGAAGTCTAAATTCCGATGTTTTTTCTATTCATTATCAATGATGTTAAGATTAAAGAAATGAGTCCTGCCGAAATTGAGGTTACAATAACATGTCCTAATAATTTATAATCAAGTCCGAGCAAGAGACGAAAAGTAATTATTGTAATTGATAAGAATATCAGAATCCCCCAATATTTGAGGTTTGAATTTCCGTTGATAGTTTTTTCTGGCGTTATTCTTAAAATTGCAATAACAATTGTAAGTCCACCGATTAAGCTACTTGAATGTTGTACTATTTTCAAAACTGGAACATGATTGCCAAAAAAGTCAATTGAGTTCGTCAATTGTGGAATTGTTCTAACGAAATATCCGTGATCATGAGTGAAACTATCCCAAAATAAATGGGAAGAAGCACCAATTAAAATTGATATTATTATAATAAACCAATTGTTTTTGAAGTAATTATTCCATTCAAACCGCATGAAATTAGAAAAACGTGATTTTAAGAATTTGGGTAAATTGACAAATAAACTGTCTCGAACAATATTGTGAAAAATGAATGCGAGTATAATTCCTAATGGCAAATCAAACCAAAAAAGACCACTTATTGTATGACTATAATTACTTTGAATTCTCATTCTAATAAAATATTCAAAGTCCGGAGTTAAACTGCCAATTACAAGTCCAGTCAAAGAAAACCATTGACGAGGTAAAAAAGTCAATGGTAAAACGATTGCTGGGTGAGAGAAGGTAAATGGCATTTTTTTTCAATTTTTTAATTGATGCGATTTTATTTTTTTTCGACATCCTGAATTCTAAATCCCAAATCCCAAATCAAGAATTACAACAATTCATACGCCCCAATGTCAGGAGAAGTAAATGATCTAGGATTCCCTTTTATGTCTGTTGGAATTGAAAGTGCTGGATTTGCATTGTTATTAAGTACTGAACTTCCTGGGAATAAATAATCATCCGTCGTAACATCATTGAACAAAGGATTATTGTTCCAAAAAATATTGAGATAATAATTGTCGGTTGCTTCAGGTGTTCTTTTAATTAAACAATTGCGAATATCAAAACTGAGTGTAATCGCTGCATCTGGAATGGTGTCAAATACAATCTCAGAAGTTTGATTTCCATAAATGACACTGTTATATATTTTTCCTTCGTTGATAGAGCCAATATTTGTAACGTTGTTGGTGAAATCATTATAAAAATTGCTAATTCCAACGGCTGGAGTAGCGGCATCTCCTGTTCCGTATCCCAATAAATTACAATGGTTAAAGAAAAAATCTCCTCCTTCAAGAACGAGTAAAGCATGATTCCCATTTTTTGTAATGAGACAATTTTCTGCTTTTACTTTTGCTCCAGAATAAATAAAGACTCCATAACGTGCATTATTTTCAATAATAGTATTCGTTAAGGTTAATGTATAACCTGGAATGCTTTGGTCTCTTGAGAATAAATGTACTCCAGAAGTTCCATTTTTTATAATAGCGTAATCTATTACAGAAGGGCGCGCTTCTTGAAAGTAAATGCCATAATATTGACCTGAAACATCATCATACAATGCTTCCAAGCGATCTCCTTGAAAAGTAACTTCATTTCCTAATGAACCATTTATATTCAACGTTCCTTTATAATTGTATAGAATGGCATTTTTATGCAAATAAATATCTGTTCCTGCTTGAATATTGAGTGTAGTTGCCGAATCAATTGCTGCATAACCATAAATTACATGCGGCTTGTCATTTGCCCAAGTGCCAGCATTGATATCTTTATAGTGAAAATAAGCATCTTGACCCCAAACGGCTAATTTTACATATTGATCAACACCATTTGTTCTGAAACGAA
The DNA here is from genome assembly GCA_947505255.1 of Flavobacteriales bacterium. Lineage (GTDB taxonomy): Bacteria > Bacteroidota > Bacteroidia > Flavobacteriales_D > Crocinitomicaceae > M0103. The sequence goes on along the minus strand of CANNKP010000040.1, from coordinate 12,831 downwards.
TGGAATCTTCAATAATCATAGGCAGAATTTGACTGTTTACATTTAATGTGACTTCAATAAAGGCGAAAAGACTATCTTTTCCCTCAATTTCAATATCGGTTAGAGAAGTTCCCAATAAACCATCAATGTTCATGCTGAATGGTGAATTGACACCACCCATCAATTCGATTTCTTCGATTTTGACGGTTTTCTTTTCGTTATTATAAATTTTGAATTGTTGCGTTGTAGAACCAATCGTTGTGAATACAGTATCGAAAACAAGGGTGTCAACAGAAAAGGAAAGATTCCCTTTCGAAAGAAAATTTGATTTTTTACAACTGGAAATTACTCCTGTGATAATTAATAAAAGACTGAATAAAAGAAAAGTAGTTCTTTTCATGTAAATTTGAATTCTTAGTTTGCAAAAATAACGAAATGAATCAATCTTTATTTTAATTAATAAAAAAGGATTTATTTGATCGACTTCGTTAATGGAAAATTAGGTGATTAGAGAATTCGAAAATGCGATACAATATCGAACTACAAATTATCCCAGTACTTAGCATAGCGTTCTCATCGACCAGCGGGAGATAACTAGTTTATAAAGCGCCACAGAAGAAAGAACGAAAAATAAAGTCTTGGTAATCAGAAGCTTTATCGACGGTTCCGATGCGAAATGCAATGGAGAATCGGAAAGTTCCTTGGATAATTTGTGAAAAAGCATTTTTTGTTACTTTTTGTTGCTTTGGACAAAAAGTAAAAAGAATTGAAATTTCGAAGTGTGATTTTTCGTTCATTGTAGAAATTATTTTAATAAGTACTTAATCTCTGAATGACGAGCAAAGATTTTAAATTAAATTAATACTAAAAAAATCATTTTATTTTAAAAAGTTTATTTAACTTTGCAATCCGTTAAAGGGCTAAATAGCATATAATACATTCAAAAATGAAAAAAGATATACATCCAGAAGATTACAGATTAGTAGTTTTTAAAGATATGTCAAATGAATACGCATTCGTTTGTCCTTCTTGTGCAACAACAAGTGAAACAATTAAATGGGAAGATGGTAACGAATATCCATTAGTTAAATTGGATATCTCTCACAAATCTCACCCGTTCTTTACTGGTATCGTTCAGTTCATCGATACTGCAGGACGTATTGATAAATTTAAGAATCGTTATGGTCGTCACATGAAGTGAGACAATCATTCATAATATTGAGCCTTTCGTCTTTTGATGAAAGGCTTTTTTTATGTTTTTTAACGAAACAATTTAATATAAAGCACGTTTGATTTTTGAATACAACTATCTTTGAAATTAAGTGGTGAAAAATAGTTTAATATTCCTTTTTGTAGCAAGTAATTTTCTTGGTTTTACTTTGCGTGCTGGTAAAATTGAAAAAGGATTCATCGCCTTAAAAGAGTACAATTATTTCAAAGCAAAAGATTTATTTGAAAAGTCATTGAAAAAAAATGTTGCTGCAGCATCCTATGGTTTAGCAGCAATTTATAGTAAAAACGACAACCCATTTTATTCGTTAGATTCAGCATTCAACTTTGTAATGAAAGCTGAATTTTCTTACGGACTAATAAGTGAAAAGAGAAAAAATCATTTTAAGGAATTCAACTTTGATTATAATGCAATTCTAGATTTGAGATCAACAATTAGTTCTGCCTTTTTTGCTATTGCGAAATCTCAAAACTCAATTAATTCTTATACGAACTTTATTCATGTGCATCCATGGGCAAATGAAATTATAGAAGCTACCACTGCAAGAGATTCATTAGCTTTTGAATTGGCAAAAAAGGAAAACACTTCAATAGCCTATCAGTATTTTTTAGATAATTATCCTCTAAGTGGTATTCTTTCAATAGTTCAGGATAAATTTAATCTTGCGCAATACCGTGAGATGACAATCTCAAACGACTTACTGTCTTATTTAGAATTCATTGCAAAATGTCCAAACAATCCCCATATTTTAGAAGCTGAAGATAGAATCTATGAAATTTCAACAGAATTAAATTTGATTGAATCCTATTATTCTTTTATCCAATCGTATCCAAAAAATAGAAATATTCATTTAGCTTGGAGAAATGTATATCAACTTTATATGGCTGAATATTCGGACGATAGAATAATTCAATTTAAGATTGATTATCCGAATTATCCATTTATTCAAGAATTAGAAGAAGATTTAATTTTCATGAAACTCAATCTGCTTCCTTATAAAAATCTAAGTTATTATGGTTTTATGGATTATTCAGGTGAGATTATCATTCATGCTGAATATGAGCAACTAAGCTTTTTTAAAGAAGGATTAGCTTTAGCGATGAAAAATGGTTTGTATGGTTATATTGATAAATCAAATAAAGTAATAATTCCTTTCCATTATTCAGCTGGAACTGATTTTGAAAATGGACGAGCGGTTATAGAAATTGAAGGAAAGAAAGGAATGATTGACCGAAGTGGAAACATCGTTTTTCAAACCGTATTCAACGAACTGGGGCAAATTTCAGAAGGATTATCGTATGGTCTAAAAGACAGCTTATTTGGGTACTTTGACAAAAATGGTAATATAAGAATACCAGAAAAGTTTGAAGACGCTTTTGACTTTAATAATGGAATAGCGAAAGTACAACAAGAAGGTAATCAAGCTTATATTGATCAGTTTGGAACATTTGTAGTGCCACCAGGGTATAAAGAAATTTCCTTTTTAAATGATTCGTTATTGATTTTTGAAGATGATAATTTGGTCGGATTAATGAAGAGAAATTGTGAAGTTGTAATACCTGCTAAATATCAAGAAATTGGTCAACTTTCTAATAACAGGGCTTTATTTGTTGAAAATGATTTAATTGGTTTCATCGATTGTGCCGGAAAGATTGTTATTCTTGCAACTTTTGAAACATACCCAAATTATTTAAAACGAGCCCAATTTGTTTCTAATCTAGCTGTTGTAAGTCAAGAAGGAAAATTTGGAGTCATAAATAATATAGGAAAAACTGTAGTTCCAATTATTTATAATGAAATTGGTGAATTAAATTCTTTGACAGCATTTACTAAGGGCAGCGGATGGGGATTTATGGATCTTTCCGGGAAAACAATTATTCAGACTGAATTTGATTATGCCGAAAGCTTTGAGGATGGTACAGCTATTGTCGAAAAATTAACCTTACAGGGAGTGATAGACTCAAAAGGAAAGATTTTAATTCCTATTGCTTATACGTCAATTAATCGTTTGACAAAAGATCTTTTTCTTGTTTCAAATGGAGCTCAATTTGGCGTTTTTTCAATGAAAGGAGAAATGTATGTACCGCTAGAATATCAACAAATTAGAGTAATTGATAAAGATTTCTTAGTATTAATTAATAGTAATGAGGTACAATATTTGTATATTCCCGAAAAAAGAATCATTCAATCAAAAATAGCAGGTGAATAAGGTTTTTAACATTATCGACAAATATAAATTTGGAATATTAGCTGCATTCGCTACTTATATTGGGATTTTCATGTATTTGCAAATGAAAACTTACAGCCAATATTTTCCAGTTGTTCCTTTTTCAGATGTTTCAGAAGTTGTGATTGAGGAGAAATTAATTGAAGTTACACCAGAGAACATTGAAATTTTAAAAAATCAAAATGCTGGAAAAGCAAAAAATATTGCAAGAGATAAAAATGATACTAGAAAACGTTCAGATGAGAATTGGACGCAAAATAAGTCGGCTAGTCAAGTAGAACAATCTGTTAAAGATTATGAGAAGAAGCTGTTTCAAGAGGCTGGAGGTGATGCAAAGAGACAAAGTATCAAAAAGGAAATGGATGCAAGGAATAATCAAAAAACAACCACAAATTCTGGCTCTAAAGAAAAATCTTCATCCAATCAAAACGGAGGAAATACAGCATTTTCTGGTAATGTAATGGTTGATTGGTCTTTATCTGGTCGAAATCCACACCAAAATAATAATTGGTATGTTCGTAATCCAGGTTATACATGCGGATATGGTTCTTCTGGTAGAGTATCTGTAAAAATAAAAGTGAATCAAAATGGAGATGTTATTGAAGCTATACCAACAGGTTCTGCTGGATCAAATTCATGCATGATTGAACAAGCTGTGAAATATGCTAAACTTTCTCGATTCAACTATTCAGGAACAGCGGCGAAAACGCAAGAAGGAACGATAATTTACACCTTCGAAGCACAATAAAATGAAGGATTTATTACGTAAATTGACTCCTGTGTTTCTTCTAGATTATTATCGAAAATCTAAGAAACAAAAACGAATAAATCAACTTCAAGTTGACAAATTAAAAGGAGATATTTTTTCAAAAGATGATTTACTTAAAGCTTTTAAGGAAATTGGAATAGAATCAGGTGATACCGTTCTTGTACATTCTAGTTTGTCTAAAATTGGATATATTGAAAATGGTGCAAAAGACGCAGTAGAAGCCATTTTAGAGGCTGTTGGCGCAAGTGGAAATGTTTTAATGCCTAATTCCCCAAACGCACAATTTCAACTTGAATACATTAAACAATTAGATTTTTTTGATGTTGCCAATTCTCCTTCAAAATTAGGGGCAATTAGTGAGTATTTCAGGAAATTACCAGATGCGATTAGAAGCGCTCATCCAACTGAACCAGTTTCATGCATTGGTCCCGATGCTGCTTATTTTGTTAAGAATCATTTTGGGAATTTAACGCCTTACAATGAAAATAGCCCATTTTATAAAGTAGCAGAAAAAGGCGGGAAAATTCTTTATTTGGGTGTGACATTCGATAACGCTGGAACTAGTTTACACTGCATTGAAGATGCCGTTGTCGATTTCAAATTTCCTGTGTATTATTCTGAAGAATTTGTTGCTCATGTCAAGTTTGTGGACGGCACAATAAATAAAATGAAAACATTGGTTCATAATCCTGAACAAAGTAAAAAAAGAAAATGTGACGGACTGATTCCTCTTTTAGAAGAAAAAGGTGTTTTAATAAAAGTGAAAATTGGAAATGCTGATTCGTTGCTTGTTGATGCAAAAGGAATGATGGATACATTGTTGTTTGAATATAAATCAAATGGTGTTACTATGTATACGCCAAAAGGAAGTTAAATCTAAAAATCAGGGAATAATTCAGCTTCTATTGTTAATTTTGAATTAAAATAAAGAATACATGTCAAAACGAAATTGGTCTACCATAAAAGATTATTCAGATATTAAGTTTGAATTTTTCGAAGGAATAGCAAAAATCACGATAAATCGTCCTCAAGTTTACAATGCTTTTCGTCCAGAAACGAACATGCAAATGCTCGAAGCGATGAATACATGCCGAGAAAGAAATGATATCGGTGTTATAATATTAACAGGAGCAGGTGATAAAGCTTTTTGTTCAGGTGGTGATCAAAATGTGAAAGGAATCGGTGGTTACATTTCAGAAAATGGAGTACCTCGATTAAATGTTCTGGATCTGCACAAGGCAATTAGATCAATGCCTAAACCCGTAATTGCAATGGTGAACGGTTATGCAATTGGAGGTGGACATGTATTACACGTGGTGTGTGATTTAACAATCGCTTCTGAAAATGCTCGTTTTGGTCAAACAGGACCAAAGGTTGGAAGTTTTGATGGAGGTTTCGGTTCTTCTTATTTAGCGCGTTGTGTTGGGCAGAAAAAAGCACGTGAAATCTGGTTTTTGTGTGAGCAATATACTGCCACTGAAGCTGAAACGATGGGAATGGTCAATAAAGTTGTTCCATTTGATGAATTGGAAGACACGACTGTTGCTTGGTGTGAAACTATTTTGAAAAGAAGTCCATTGGCAATTAGAATGATTAAACGTGGATTAAATGCTGAATTGGATGGTCAACACGGAATCATGGAACTAGCTGGTGACGCAACATTAATGTATTATTTAACAGAAGAAGCACAAGAAGGGAAGCATGCATTTTTGGAAAAAAGAAATCCGGATTTTCAAAAGTTTCCTAAATTCCCATAAATACACATATGAAGAAATTTCAAATTCATTATAAACTACTATTTTCTGCTGTTGTACTTTCAACCTTGTTTTTTTCATTTCGGAAAGAAGATGATCAGGAAATTGCAACCGACAAAAAGTATCAAACTGAGTATGTTATTGTGCTGGTTATTGATGGACCACGTTTAACTGAAACATTTGGAGATTCGACCCATCAATATATTCCTAATTTAGCAAATGTTTTGGCGCCTCAAGGCGTGTTAGTACCTCATTTCAGAAATGAAGGTCCAACCTACACAAATGCAGGTCACACAGCAATTACAACTGGTTTTTATCAGAAGATAAACAACATGGGATTGGAATTACCAAAAAAACCATCCATGTTTCAATTCTTTTTGAAAGAGAAAAATTTAGATTCTACGCAAGCGTGGGTTATAACGAGTAAAGGGAAATTGAGTATTCTAGCGAATACAAAAAATAAAACATGGCATAATCAATATACGCCGTCTCAATTTTGCGGAACAGATGGAACAGGTTTTGGTTATGAGAACGACAATAAAACGTGGAGAAATGCACAGTTGTTATTAAAACAATATCATCCAAAATTGACGTTGATCAATTTATTGGAAGTGGATGTTCGTGGTCATCAAAATGAATGGCCAGAATATTTGGAAGCGATTAAAAACACGGATAAAATCGCGCTGGAATTGTGGAACTTGATTCAATCTGATTCTATTTACAAGAACAAAACGACCTTGTTTATTACAAACGATCATGGTCGACACACAGAAGGACACAAAAATGGTTTTGTGAATCACGGTGATAATTGTGAAGGATGCAGGGCTATTTATTTAGTTGCTTTGGGGCCAGATTTCCATACAAATATTACTATATCTAATCGATACGAACAAATTGATATCAGTAAAACCATCTCAGAATTGTTGCATTTTAGTAATCCTGTTTCTTGTGGAACAGTGATGACGGAATTATTTAAATAAAAAAGCCATCCGTCAGCTGACGGATGGCTTTAAAAGTATTTCAAACAATTTATTTCTTAAAATTCGGTGCTACAACGAGGTCTTTAGTGCCATGTGTCCAAGAATAAAATCCTTCGCCAGATTTAACACCTTTTTTACCTGCCATCACCATGTTTACCAATAAAGGACATGGGGCATATTTTGGATTTCCAAAACCATCGTGTAAAACTTCCATGATTGCCAAACAAACATCTAAACCAATAAAATCGGCTAATTGAAGAGGACCCATTGGATGAGCCATTCCCAATTTCATAACTGTATCAATCTCTTCAACACCAGCAACACCTTCGAATAAGGTGATAATTGCTTCGTTGATCATTGGCATCAAAATTCTATTAGCAACAAATCCTGGATAATCATTCACTTCAACTGGAACTTTGTTTAGTTTCCTAGAAGTTTCCATGATTAAATTCGTTACTTCATCTGAAGTTGAATAACCACGAATTATTTCAACCAATTTCATTACGGGAACTGGATTCATAAAGTGCATTCCAATTACTTTGTCTGGGCGACTAGTAACTGCAGCAATTTTTGTAATTGAAATTGAAGAAGTATTCGAAGCAAGAATGACATTGGGCGCAGTGAATCTATCCAAATCAGCAAATATTTTTAATTTTAGATCAACATTTTCAGTTGCTGCTTCAACCACTAGATCAACATTTCTAACACCTTCTTCCATTGAAGTAAAGGTTGTTAAATTCGCCAAAGTAGCTTGTTTGTCAGCTTCAGTTATTGCTTCTTTAGAAACTTGTCTGTCCAAATTTTTTGAAATAGTAGCCATTCCTTTGTCCAAAGACGCTTGTGAAATATCAATTAAGGAAACCTTATATCCAAATTGTGCAAATACATGGGCAATTCCATTTCCCATTGTACCAGAACCTATAACTGCAATATTTTTCATGTAATTTTATTTTTCACAAATATAGTAAAGGTTTGTTATTGAAATTAACTGATTTTAGGTCAAAATATTTTTGTGACTTTTCGTAGATTTTATTTTAGCCACAGATGCACAGATTAATTTTGATTTATCAACCGAAAAGCTTTTAATTATTTTGGAATAAAAATCAAAAACAATCAAATCCAATTCGACTTTCACTTTGTTTTGAGTAAAGAGATTCGGAAATTTTAAAATCTGTGCATCTGTGGCAATAATTAAGCTTGAAATCTCGTAGGTTTATTTCGGAAATATTGCTTAATCAAATAACTTAAAATACAATTAACCTTCCTATTTTTACAGGATGGATACAAAACATGAAAATATTGTTTTTTACGATGGAGATTGTGGCTTTTGTAATAAAACTATTCAATTTATTTTGAAACATGAAAAGCGAAAAGAAATCTATTTCTCTGCAATTCAATCCAATTTTTCGAAGCAATTTTTTAAAGAAAACAAAGTGCCCGAACCAGATTTAAGCACCTTTTATTTTTACACGAATCACTTGCTTTTTTCTAAATCTACTGCTGCATTTGCGTTATTAAGAATGATGAAATTTCCTTATCCGTTACTTCAAATTTTTAGAATAATTCCTGTTTGTCAAAGGGATAAAATCTATGATTATGTTGCAAAAAGAAGACATAGAATCATGAGTGGATTTTGTGTAATACCAACAATTGAGCAGAAAAAAAGATTTTTGGTTGGTTAACCAATTTTTAAATAGAAAGCTTTTATTCTAAACTTGAATTAAGGTTCGATATATTGCGAATTCTCGAATTCTCGAATTCGCAAATAATCAAATAAATCAATTCTTCAAATAAATCAATTCTTCAAATAATCAAATCTTCAAATAAATCAAAAGTCGATATGAAAAAAAGCATGCGTGATTGCACACACTTTTTGAAGATGTTCAGGTAATTCTTTTTCAAGCCAAGGTTGAGTTGATCCAAATGAATGCTCTGCTTCTTCAATTTCAAACAAACGCGTCTTTAGCCAAGTCGATATTTCTTTCCCTTCTTCTATGTCAACAGATGTGTCCATGTCACCATGAATGACCATCGTTGGAACTTTTGAATTCAAACAGGCTTTCTCTAAATCTAATCTATCTTTATTGGCAATAAAATCTTCGTATTGAGAAAATGAATTCGGCATTTTTTGATTTGTCCTTGAATTCAAGACGTATCTTGTTCCTTGCGTTTTCCAAACTTCTAATTGCTTCCCTTCAGGAAAACGTTTTTGAATATTACTTATCGCAGCAAGTGTCACAATTTTTTTAATTCTGCTGTCGGATGCTGTTAGAAGAGCAATTCCACCGCCTCTTGAATGACCGATTAAATATATTTCCGGTAACGTTTCAAACTGTTTTTCAAGCCAATTTAAAACGCATTGTAAATCTTCTAATTCATAAGAATAGTTGTTTTTTGAAAACGCTTCTAAATCAGAAAAATCAATAGGATTCTCAACTGTTCCGCCATTATGGGACACATTGTATTTACAAAATCCGAATCCTTCAGAAGTGTAAAAATCCTGAAATAAATTCCAACTTCCCCAGTCCTTGTAGCCCATAAAACCATGGATAAAGACAACCAATTTAGTATTGAAATTTTCTGGAATACACAAATCAACAAGGCTTTCTTTTCCCGCCGCTCCTTTAAAAATTTGATTTATAAGTTGCTTTTTAATCATATTTCCAAAAATAGTAATTTATACGTTTTAATGTGACTTTTTCCTTCTACAGCTAATGTTTTGAACTAAATTAGAGTTGTATTTAGTATAAACATTAACTTTAGGCTTGTTAAAAATAAAATAGATGAAAATATCGGCTTCCATTTACAGCGATAAAAAAAGAACTTTAAAAGAGGTAATTGAAGATTTAAAGCAACATCAGGTTGATTTGTTGCATGTAGATTGTAATGATGATTTGTCTGTTTTTGATGATATTAAATCAATTCGTTCTTGGTGCAATATTCCAATAGACCTTCATATCATTACTGAGAATCCCGAAAAATATATTGATTTATTAATTGAAAATCCAGTTGAATATATCACATTTCAATATGAGCAATTACCGAATCACCTAAATTTACCGAAAGAAATTACAGGTAAAAAAGGTTTAGCAATTACAACTCCCACGTCAATAAATGTTTTTGATGAATACGCGGATTTTGATTTCATTTTAATCATGGCAACTGTTCCAGGGCAGAGTGGAGGTGTTTTTGATAAAATTAATTTTTCTAAAATCCGTCAATTTAGAATGAAATATCCTGAAAAGTCTATTCACGTTGATGGTGGTGTAAATGGCGAGGTTTCTTTCATTTTAAGAAATATGGGAGTAAGTTCATCTGTATCTGGATCATATCTTTTCAATGCGCCAAGTATTGGTCACGCTCTAATGAATTTAACTAAACGTGAAATAGAATCTCAGTTTCATATAGGTGATTTTATGATGCCTTTGAATGAATGTCCAGTTGTTCAATACGAATCTATTTCACTTAAAAATGTTTTGCAATCAATTGAAAATGGAAATCTTGGATTTTGTCTGATAGTTGATCAAAATGGAATGTTAAAAGGTCTTGTTTCTTCAGCAGATATTCGTAAAGCAATGCTTAGGCACCTAGCTGATTTAACAAAAATAAAAGCGATGGATTTGGTTAATTTAAATCCAATAAGTGTTTTTGATGATAATACAGTGTTAGATTTATTGCGAAAAATCAAGAAATGTGCTTTCCCTATTATGTATTTACCTGTCGTGAATAAAGATGGAAAAGCCAGCGGAATTATTAACTTTGCCTACCTGATCAAAGGAGAATTATGATATTACATTTAAAACAAACTATAACACAATCAGAAGCTGCTCAAATTGCTGAATCAATTCAAGCTTTTCACATAATTTCTAATGGAACAAATGTTTTAATAACAGGTTCTAACGTGAAAGAAGTTCCTGTTCAAATTGAAAACAAAGTAGATCAATTTTGGGTTTTTGCAAATGATATGCAATTGGCTTCAAAAACGTATTTACAAACAAAACGAGAAGTTAAAATTGGAAATATTACGATTGGTGGAGACACTAAAAACACGCTTTTAATCGGTGGGCCTTGTTCTGTTGAATCAGAAAGTCAAATTCGTGAATCTTCTGAGTTATTAATAAAATTAGGTCTGACAACGCTAAGAGGAGGTTGTTATAAACCAAGAACAAGTCCGTATTCATTTCAAGGAATGGGATTGGATGGATTGAAATTGCTTGCGAAAATGCGTGAGGAATTTGGTTTGAATGTTATTACTGAAGCACGAGACGCAACGCACATTGATGAGATTATTGAATATACTGATGTCATTCAAGTTGGAGCAAAAGCCATGTATGATCAAGGGATTTTAAGAGCTTGTTCTAAAACGAATAAGCCTGTTTTAATCAAAAGAGGTTTTGGTACTACCTTACAAGAATTGGCGCAAGCAGCTGAATTCGTTTTGTCTGGTGGTAATGAAAATGTGATTTTGTGTGAACGTGGTTTAAGAACGTTTGAAACTGGAACTAGATTTACATTGGATTTATGCGGTGTAGCTTGGATGCAAGAATACACGAATTTACCAATTATCTTAGATCCTTCACATGCAATGGGTTATGCTTATGGAATTCCAAATTTAGCACGTGCATGTGTCGCAATGGGAATTGATGGTTTGTTAATTGAAGCACATCCGAATCCAAAAGTGGCTAAATCTGATGCTTCTCAACAATTGGATCATCAACAATTTGAAGAGTTGTTAAATTCACTTCGACCAGTTGCTGCAAGTGTTGGTTATAAAATGGTTTAAATGTATTTAGAACAAAACATAAAAGGACTTTGCTCTAAGTTCGGAATTAAATATTCTGAATTTATTGATGATTTGGACGTAGATAATGTCAGTGAATTGACAATCTATGATTTAGAAGCAGTCTGCGAAGAATATGAAGTTGATTTACTATCGCTTTTATTTAAACCGCTTTACCGTCCTGAATTGTGGAATAAGAAATTAGAAAAAATAAAACTACTTATTTTAGACGTTGATGGCGTAATGACAGATGGTGGAATGTATTATACTGAAAACGGTGATCAGATAAAAAAATATAATACTAAAGATGGGATGGCAATTCAACATTTAGTAAAAAATGAATTTCAGGTTGCTATTATTTCATCTGGTTTTAAATCTGAAATGGTGAAATCAAGAGCTGATTTATTGGGTATACAACGATGTTATGTTGGACGTGATCCAAAGATTGAAGTTTTGAATAAGTATTGTGAAGAATTGAATATCACACTCGAAAATGTTGCTATTATTGGTGATGATGTGAATGATATGGAAATAATTAAGCAAGTTGGTTTTTCTGCAAGTCCTAGTGATGCAATGAATACTGTGAAAAGCCAAGTTGATGTCGTATTAACTAAAAAAGGTGGTGAAGGTTGTGTGCGTGAATTTATTGACGCTTATTTATTAAAACAACCTTTAGCTTAAGCATATTAATGAACATGGAAAAAACAAAAATTGGGATTATTAGAGAAGGAAAAGTGCCACCAGATCACCGTGTGCCACTTACTCCTAACCAATGCAAAACAATTGAGATGCTTTATCCAAATGTTGAAATTATTGTTCAACCAAGCGAGGTAAGAGCCTATAAAGATGAAGATTATAGTTCACAAGGTATCCGATTGAATGAAGATTTAAATGAATGTGATATAATCATGGGTGTTAAAGAGGTTAATATTGCAGACCTTATTCCAAATAAAAAATTCATTTTCTTTTCTCATACATTAAAAAAACAACCTTACAATAGAAATTTGCTTAGAGCGATTATTGAAAAGAAAATTCAGTTAATTGACTATGAAGCAATAAAGAATAAACAAAATAAACGAATTATTGGTTTTGGTCGTTACGCTGGAATCGT
>CANNKP010000039.1 GCA_947505255.1 Flavobacteriales bacterium | reverse complement strand
TTGCTCTAAACCGCTTTCTTGATTCATCAAGACTTATTGAAAACCAATCAGCTACTGTTTGTAAACTTGCTTCTGACAATACCGTAACGCCACTTATATCTGGAACATCTAGAAATCGACCAGTTTTATTTTGTTGGATCTGAACTTTCATCCTAAAATGAGCAGATAGAAATACTTCAATCTCTGACTTTTCATTCACCAAATGAAACTCATTCCATGGCATATCATTATTCAAACGAAATGAAACGGTTTCTTTATCAAAATCGAAGGCTGTTCTAAGAGAATGAACCAAGGGATTTGATTTTCCATTAATAAGTTCTCCTTTTTCATCAAACATTGCATATTCTCTATCATGCAACAAACAACCTCCTTCAGAAATGACAGCTTTTTCTAGAGATATGCCATCCAACGATTTGATTGGATAAATTGTAATTCTATTAAGATTAGGAATAGTATTCATTATTTAAATTTCATTTTTACAGCCAAAAAGTTTCATCAAAGAAAAGTTTATTATTCGATAACATTAACCATCAAAGACTTGTATTGTTTTTCACAATTTAATCCATCATACTCAATAACATTCACTAAACCAGAAACATTTCCCCATTTGACAATAACGGAATTAAAATTATCTTTTATTATGGTACAACCTTCGGGGAAAGACCATTTATATGTTGATGAATCTGAAAACGGAACACTGAACGACACATTTTCACTTTGTTTTTTGACACTTTTTTCTCCAGTTATTGAGGGGGTTGGAATTAATCCGAAATCATATGCTGCCCATAAAGTAGAATTATAGTTCTTATCCTTTGCAAAAAAACCTGTTCGTCCTCCTTCTGTTTGACATTCTCCTGGATTAACTAAAAGAGCATGACCCAAATTTTTCACTTTGTAAAAAACGACCTGACTATTATTTATAGAATCTCCGTATTCATTTCTTTCTATATCGCTATTATTAAGAAACATTGGAATTGTCTCTATAGGTTGCAAAGAGACTTTATGAAGATTAGTCCATTGCTCCACTAATTCTAAACCATTTATTTTATTTACAATTTTATCATTATCACCTTGATATACAATCATTTTTGGATAATCTCCTTCATAACCTTTGTTAGAACTTCTCACCAAATCCCCCCATTTTTGTGGAGTTTTCAATCGCCAACCTACCATTGCCATCATGCTCAAAATCATTCCGTAACCTGATTTATAAGGTGCTCCAGCATAGATTGCTCCAGCATTAAAAGTAGAAGGATAATTTGCCATCATTACAACAGCCATTGCTGCACCCGCAGACAAACCGGTTATAAATACTTTTGATGAATCAATTTCGAAATTAACTTTAGTGAAGTCAATCATGTTTTTAATAGACGAATTTTCGCCTTTATTTTTCTTCACATGTTTTCTTTTATACCATCTAAAGCATTTCTCAGGATTATTCAGTCGACGTTGTTGCGGATATAAAACATAAAAACCATGTTCATCAGCTAATTTATTCCAACCTGTTTGTTTAGAAACGGATCCAGCACATTGCAAACAACCATGTAAAACAACAACAAGAGGCATATTTTGTTTTGCATCGACAGGAGAATATAGATACATTTTTAAATGACCTTTGTTTTTGCCGAAATGCTTCTTTCTTTGAATTGTTTGAGCATTACACAATGTAATACTTAGAAAAAAAATCAGCATTGAACAACATGAATTATTCAGAAAAAGTCTTTTAGCATTTATGTATTGCATCTTCTATCATGATTTTTTTGAAGCTAAATATATGAATAACTCAATCAATAATCACAGACCTTCTTCATATAAGCGCAATCGGTTTTTTAATTCAATAGCTTCTAATTGTAGCGTATCGATTTTCCCTAAAAGATGAAGTATGGTTTCAATTCCCTCAATATTTATCTCTAAATCAACATGTAAGTGAATAACTTATTCTCTATGAATTAACGTGCCGAATAACTTTTGTTCCAATCAATTCTATTGCTTTCATTAATTTTTTGTGAGGTAAACCAGCATCCATTTGAAAGGTGAATCGTGAAATACCCCCAAGTGCTTCACTGTGTCGCATTATTTTTTCTGCTACTTCATGCGGATCAGCGACTAAAAGTGCCCCATATTTTCCATTTTGGGCATCGAAACGTTCACGTGATACAGGAGGAAACCCTCTTTCTTTGCCAATTCGAGTAAACATTTCGGCATAACCAGGATAATAATCAGCAATAGCATCGGCCTTACTATCCGCAACATACCCTAAGGAATGCAGTCCAACTTTTAGTTGTTCGAGAGAATAACCAGCTTGTTCACCAGCATTTCTATACAAATCAATCAAAGGTCTGAATCGGTGCGTTTCTCCTCCGATAACTGCAACCATCAGTGGTAAACCTAATTCTCCAGCTCGAATAAACGACGCAGGCGTTCCTCCAACACCAAGCCAGATTGGAAGTTGTGTTTGAACTGGTCGCGGGTAAATTGACTGATTATAAAGTGCCGGTCGAACTTTTCCCTTCCATGTAATCATTTCATTATCCCGAATTTTCAATAATAAATCTAAGCTTTCTGAAAAGAGTGCATCATACTCATTCAAGTTCAACCCAAATAAAGGAAATGATTCTGTAAAGGAACCTCGGCCAGCGACAATTTCTGCTCGGCCATTGGAAATCAAATCAAGTGTCGCGAAATTTTGAAAAACCCGAACTGGATCAATTGCACTAAGCACAGTAACAGCACTTGTTAAGCGTATAGTTTTTGTACGAGAAGCCGCTGCTGCCAAAATCAAAGCTGGTGCGGAATCAAGAAATTCTTTTCGGTAATGTTCACCAATTCCAAAAACACTTAAGCCTACTTCATCAGCGAGAACAATTCTTTCAATTAATTCTTGTATTGCTTGGGTATTACTTATTTTACTATCTGAAGGCGCTGCAGCAAAACTATCGATTCCAATTTCCATTTTATATGATATTCTTAAATCTTAATTTATTACTCAAAGGACATTATTTTTATTGAAAATCGACCTTTATTTTATAAAAAAAAGTACCTTTTACTGCCAAATTAGAAAAAACATAAAATTGCAATTGATTGATGACAATATTTATTTGGCTAGTTTGGAAGAAGCGATTTCATTTTCTTACCGATGAGTTTTGTCGCATAAATAGGATTGAATCTGTAAAGTAGGTCCATGAATTTTGAATCTTTTCCAACAAACATTCGAACTTGATTTTTCTGAATTCCACTTATTATTATTTCTGCAGCCTCAATCGCTGAAAGAATTTTTATTTTTGGTGAATTACCCTCTGGCATTTTAGGCACTTCAACTCCTGAATTAACGGATATATTGGTACCAATTGCACCAGGAAAAACAATTGCAACTTTTACATTTGTGCTTAACAACTCTGCATACAAGCCTTCTGTCAATAGTTTAACAGCAGCTTTTGATGCGCCATAAACACTTTGACCAGGAACAGGTAAAAAACCGCCCATACTTGAGATATTTACAATATAGGCTTCTGGACGCTTTAATAAATGAGGTAGAAATGCTTTAATCATGAAGAGTGTTCCGTAAAAATTTACATTCATAACTTTCTCTATATCGTTAAATTTAAGGTCATTTACTTTAACAAAAGGTTGAATTATTCCTGCATTATTTATAAGTCCATCTATACTTCCATAAAAAGTAACTATTTCGTCTTCAAATTTTGCGATTGCTTCTTTATCCGTAATATCTAAAATGTGAGTAGTTAAATTTGGACTTTTATCACCTGCCAACTTAAAAGTTTCAATTAATGCAGCTTCTCTCATGTCGACAGCTGCAACTTTAGCTCCTTTGTGAAGAAGGTTTAAAACCATTTCTCTTCCCATTCCATTTCCGCCTCCTGTTACAATGACAACCTTATTATTTACTTCCATGATAATTTTTGTTAGTTAATTTTTCACTATTTTTTCAGCTTCTGCAATATTCTCAATACCTTTTATCAAAGCATCTGGATTAAAAGAAATACTGTCTATTCCATTTTCAACTAGGAACTTTGCGTATTCTGGATAATCGCTTGGCGCTTGACCACATAAACCTGTATGTGTTTTAGTTTTTTTGGCTTTTGTCAATGTCATCTCTATCAATTGCATTACTGCTGGGTCGAATGGACTAAATATTTCACTTAACAATTCTGAATCCCTATCGGCTCCAAGTGTTAATTGAGTTAAATCGTTTGATCCAATCGAAAAACCATCAAAATGTTCTGCAAAATCTTCCGCTAACAATGCGTTACTTGGAATTTCAATCATGACATACAGCTCGAGTCCATTGACTTTTCTTTTTAAGCCAGATTTACGCATAACCGCTATTACTTTTTCTGCTTCAGAGACTGTTCTGCAAAAAGGAATCATCAGTTTGACATTTGTAAAACCCATGTCATCCCTCACTATTTTCATTGCCTCACATTCCATTTCAAAGGCATCTTGATAGATTGGGTGATAATACCGCGATGCACCTCTAAATCCTATCATTGGGTTTTCTTCGTTTGGTTCAAATTGTCGACCTCCTAAAAGATTAGCATATTCATTCGATTTAAAATCACTCATTCTAACAATCACTTCTTTTGGATAAAAAGCTGCCGCCATTTTTGCAGTAGCTTCTGCCAGTTTATTGATGAAATAGGCTTCTTTATTGTTATAAACTCGCGTAATCTTTTCAATCTTTGCTTTGGCTTCTAAATCTAACAGTTGACCAAAATGCTTTAAAGCCATTGGGTGAATACCAATTGAATTACTAATAATAAATTCCATTCGCAGTAATCCCACGCCATCATTCGGCAACAAAGAATTAGTAAATGCTTCATCTGGATGCGCGAGAATAAGCATTACCTTGGTTTTTGTTTTCTGAATAGCAGAAATATCAATTACTTTTTCTTCCCAGTTTAATTGCCCATTAAAAACCTCTCCTGTATTTCCTTTTATTGTTGAAACGGTGATTATTTGACCATCTTTTATCTTTTGTGTCCCATTAATAGTTCCTACAACCGCAATTGCTCCTACTTCACGCGCTACAATAGCAGCATGAGAAGTCCGACCACCTTGATCTGTAATAATTGCTGCTGCTTTTTTCAAAACAGGATCCCAATCAGGGTCAGTGCGTTCAGTAACAAGAATTTCACCACTATTCAATTTTGAGATTTCAGAAGGAGAATTCAAAATTCTAGCTTTTCCGGACACAATTTTATTTCCCAAGCCTGCACCGGAGCAAATTACTTCTCCTTTATCAAGCATCAAATATTGTTTGAAAACACTCTGTTTTTTATTGCTATGTACTGTTTCAGGTCTTGCTTGTACAATGTAAAGTTTACCATCTTGCCCATCCTTAGCCCATTCTATGTCCATGTGACATTTATAATGCTTTTCAATAACACAAGCCCATTGTGCAAGTAAAATTATTTCTGAATCACTTAACACATATTCATTGCTTTTAGCTTCTGTTGTCTCGGTGTTAATCACAGCATCTTCAGGTTTAATTATCGCATCAGTCACAATTGCGGAATACACCATTGTTTTATTCTTACTCCCAAGTTTATGTGCAATTATCGGATTTATCACTTTACCAATAAAGGGCTTGTATACAAGAAATTCATCCGTATTAATCGTTCCTTGCACTACATTTTCTCCTAATCCCCATGCTCCTGAAATCAAAACCACATCTTCAAAACCTGAATCAGGATCTATTGTGAACATTACACCAGAACTCGCTAAATCTGAACGAATCATTACTTGAACTCCAATGGACAATGCTACTTTCATGTGATCAAAATTATTGTCTGATCGGTATTTAATTGCCCTATCCGTAAATAACGAAGCATAACAGCGTTGGCATGCTTTAATTAAATTAGATTCCCCTTTGACATTTAAATAGGTTTCTTGTTGACCGGCAAAACTAGCATTAGGTAAATCTTCAGCAGTTGCACTACTTCGTATGGCAAAAGTCTTATCTTTTCCTGTTGATTTTTCTAATAGTCGGTAGGCTTCTTTAATTTCATTTCCCAAATTCTCAGGGAATTTTCCTTCCACTATTTTGTTTCTTATTTGAAGTGCAATCGAAGATAGGTTATTAAATGTACTTGAATCCAATGCTGCTAATAATTCACTAATGACAGGAATCAACTTGTTCTCATTCAAAAATTGCCAATAACCATCAGCTGTTACTGCAAATCCTTCTGGAATAATAATTCCTTTAGTAGATAGTGATGAATACATCTCACCTAGTGATGCATTTTTCCCTCCTACAAGTGGCAAATCTTCAATTTTAATTTCAGAAAAATGTTTAATTGATTTCATTTTTTTCGTTCGTTTAAATCTTATTTACTTAACACTATTCTAGTTATGAAACAGCACTCAAACTTATTACTTTCTGGCTTTCAATAAGTGCAGGAAGCAATCTCTTCTCAGCAATAAAAGGTATGCCGTAAGTCCTTTGGGCGTATTTGTTTTTAATTGTATTGATGACTTCAATTTCTGCATGTGCTCGACTTTTTAAAATGGGATCACTAATCCCATCCAACATGGACAGACTTTGATTTATCAACCAAGCATACGGTTTAATTCCAGCTCTTTGTAAATCCTCCTGTAAAGAACCCGCTTCTCTCATTGGCGTTGTTTCAGGTAATGAAACTAGAATGATTTTAGAAAGTAAAGGATCCTGTAAAGCCATATAGGGAGTTCTGAGTCGACCTGCATTTATATTGTTTCGCATAATATCACGGTGGTAACTTCCAGCAGTATCTAACAATAGAAGAGTATGTCCTGTTGGTGCGGTATCCATGACTACAAATTTCCTTTTAGCCATGCTTATTGCTTTTGAAAACGCATGAAAAACGGCCACTTCTTCCGTGCAAGGTGATTTGAGATCTTCTAATATCAGTTTTTTGCCTTCTTCGTCTAATCCTTTTCCTTTTTGTTCTAAAATTTTATCCATGTAAACCTGTGTTTCCACTTTAGGATCAATGCGTTCAATTGTCAAAGTCGATGGAAGCTCTCCAAGTTGATCAATAAAATCTTGGATATGTGCGGCAGGATCGGTTGTTGTTAAAAGTACTTCGTGTCCTTTTTTAGCAAGTAATACTGCAATTGCTGATGCCGCAAGGGTTTTACCAACACCACCTTTCCCCATTGTCATTATTAATCCATGTGCTTGATTGGCGCATAAATCATTTGTTAATTCGGATATCGATTCTAAAATTTGTTTCGAATCTTTTTTAGTATCAATTTCTTTTTGTGAAATAGTTTCTTGGAGTTTCAACTTAAAAAGTGATCGTAATTTATTAATCCCCAAAATATTATACGGTAATAACGGAAACGTTTTGAATTCTAATTGCTTTAAATTTTCTGGAATTGAAGAAAGTTGTTCATTTGCCAAATCCTCTATTTTTTTTGCTAACAAATCAGTAGAATCTATTGTTTTAAAGACACCATTGATATACAACCGTTGATTGGTCATTCCCAATTCCATGATTTCGTGACTTG
Organism: Flavobacteriales bacterium; assembly: GCA_947505255.1. Taxonomy (GTDB): domain Bacteria; phylum Bacteroidota; class Bacteroidia; order Flavobacteriales_D; family Crocinitomicaceae; genus M0103. The sequence continues at coordinate 10,848 of CANNKP010000039.1, read as the reverse complement.
TGCGCGATGCTTCTTTCAGCGATGCTTTATCTGCTCTAGAAACAATATAAAAGGTTGTTAATGACGCATCTCTTAATCTTTCGACAACGTTGTGATATCTTTCTTTACCACTTTTTAGCGCAGAAGTAGGACCTAGACATGAAGCGCCATCTGGATTTTCATCTGTAAAACTAGACCAAGCAGCAGGTAATTCCAATAATCTTAAGGTGTGTCCAGTTGGCGCAGTATCAAAAATTACAACATCAAATTTCCCTCCTTCTGTTTCTCCAGAAACGAAACGTGAAAATTCATCAAAGGATGCAATTTCAGTTGTACAAGCTCCAGAAAGGTCTTCCCGAATTTTATTGATTTCTGCTTTAGATGCGACACCTTCCAATGGTTGTGTAACTCTATTGCGATATTCTTCTGCCGCATTTTCAGGATTGATATTAACAGCAAAAAGGTTATTAATTCCTTTTACAGGGTTAATAGTTTCGTCAACATCACTTTCTAATACATCTTTCAAATTGGATGCTGGATCGGTACTTACTAGTAAAACAATTTTCCCTGAATCAGCCATTTCAACCGCAGTTGCGCACGCTAATGATGTTTTTCCTACTCCTCCTTTACCTGTGAAGAATAAAAAAGTAGTTCTTGAATTACTCATAAAATTGATGTCTTATTGAATTGAATTTTCAATAAAGGTATTGTTGTTTTTGGTCAATTAATATGATATTTATCACCTATTTAGATCTGTGAAAGTTACCTGGTGATAAAGAAAATTATTGCTAACACAAAGAAAAACAAACCATTAATTAATGTTTCTTTATATCCTCTAGGTGCTTAGAAAAAAGGATTAATACCAAAGAAGTAAGCGTAACAACAACTCCTAGATACAGTGTACCTATTGGATCTTTCCATTCAGTGATTTTTTGAATGATCATCATGCAAAGAAAAAGAACTGCCATTTTTGATAAATGCGATTTAAGATCATTTATATTATCGACAATTATCCATTCTAATTTCCCAGGAATACTATTGCCAATAAATAATTTATAGACACTTACAGCAAAAGTATAAAAAGCTAAAGCAAGAATATAGACTTCAATTATACTTAAGAAATTTGCGGAAATTTTTACAGCATGATCAACTATTTTCGGATTATTTATGTTGTGGTAAATTTCTAAAATAGTATAATAAAGTTTCACAATACCAACAAACATTAGAATAGCAGAAGAGAAGTAGAGAATAAGAATACCAGGAATAATAAACCATTTATGATGATTAATTATTTTTTGTATAAAATTTTGTTCTTTTGGATTGAGATCATTTAGTTTCATGACTCAAAGAACACTTTTATATTATTGTTTCTTAATGACATATATTGTTATTCAATATGAGAATAATCAATTTTTGTAAATAAACGGTTTGATTTTAAATCAAACGAGAACCATTTTTAAAAAAAAGAAATACGTGTTCTAAACTAGTGACTTCTGCATTTATATTGTTCTCTTTAATCCCCGTCCTTTCGGTCCATCGCCTTCTCTTAGCACAATTTCAGAATGCAGGAGCGCTACTGCTTCCGCTGAATCTTTCACTTTCGAAGCACTTCGTTCTAACATTTCTTTTTCAAACTCGGTCAAGACACTTTTCCTTATTCCCACTTCTCTCCAATGAGATGAAGGCCGACAACCTTTTGTTATTCCTCGTGCAAGTATGAGCGCATCCAACAATGCTTGATTTGCACCTTGTCCTTTGAATGGGCTCATAGGGTGTGCCGCATCTCCAATCAACGTTATATGACTTCCTTTCTCTAAATATTCTGGTTGGAGTAATGCGCGGTCATAGGCTGGGTAACCCGTAATTTGTGCTTCCTGAGTAGCCGATATAATCTGAGGAACCGGATCATGCCACTTCGTTCTGCGACACGCTTCTTCTTTGAGCGCTTGAGGTCCGAGTAAACTTATTTCCTTGGCTTCTTTTTCTGATATTGGGAAACTCAGTTGCCACATCACCGTGTCTGACGAAAAAGGCATCATATAGATTCGATCAGTTCCATTTACAGTTTGAAATACCGTTGCAGAGTCGAGTAAATGACTTTCAAAACCGTTGAGATTTTTCAAGGGACAAATCCCTAAAATCACCATGCATCCTAGATAACGTAAAGGAAGAATCTCGTCACCAATTAGCAACCTGCGAACCACGCTGCGAATACCATCCGCTCCAACCACAAGATCTGCATTGACAACCTTCTTCTTCCCGTCAACAAGAAAGTTCAGCGTAACTCCTTCATCACTTTCCTTAAAATCGACCAATTGATGTCCCCACTGCACTGCATCCTGTTTACCGAGTTGCTTGAGCAGCTCTAAACGCAATGATTGCCGTGCAATATGCACATTTGTTCGCTTTGGAGGTGCTTTATCGCCTTCTTGTATCCGCTTTCTCATTCCCCATTCAACAATCACTTTTCCATCTGTATTATGTACCACGTGATTTGTAGAATAAACCCCTTCTGGTAAGGAATGTATACCAAATGCCTTCATTGCTTTGCTCGCTTGTTGAAGGGTGAGACCATAACCTTGAGACCGAACATCGAAACCACTATCGCGCTCATAAAGGGTAAAAGGAATTCCACGATGCAAACAAGCCACAGCCAATGCTACGCCTCCTATACCACCACCAATAATCGCTACAAGTGGGAAGTTTTCCTTATCTGCTTCAGGAAATTTTGGAGCGTGAATCAATCCAGTTCCGATACAGTTCGAACAAAGTAACAAAGGGTTATTTGGACGAACAGGAGCAGTTTCCTTCGTTTTTTCAAATTCATCCACAGCATTTTGGTAGTGAAGTCGCACTTTCTTGCGCAACCTACCGCTTTTTTTGCCTTGTCCCAGACACTCTGGACAACTTGTCCAAACTACTTCTTCGTTTTCTACCTTTTTCACTGTTTAATTTATGTGGATTTTGAATTTTTTAACGGTTTGAGGCAATGCGCTGTTCCGAACTTCCATCCATAAACGCAACTTCGAAGTTTAATAATTTTTAAATATAAGAAAATCTGAAAGATTTGAAAATCAAGCGTTAGCGCAGATCGTTTTATCGAAGTACGATTTTGGAATGGAGCATGAGACTCTGTTATGCAGCGTTTCCTTCCATTGGTTTTATATCATTTAGTTCTTTCTCCTTTTGATTTTTCTGTTCTTCAAGATCATAATCATCTTGTAAACCCAACCAAAACTTAGCGCTTGTCCCGAAAAATTTAGCAAAACGTAATGCAGTATCAGCCGTTATTCGCCTATTCCCTTTGATAATTTCAGAAATGCGAGTTTGGGGAAGAAATGTTGCCTTTGCTAGACGATAGGCAGAAATTTCCATTGGAATTAAGAATTCCTCAAGTAGTATTTCACCAGGATGTATATTGCTCAACTTTTCCATAACTTTTTTTAATGGTAATCAACTATTTTAACATCGTAAGAATCATTATTAAGCCATTGAAAGATGATTCTCCATTGATTATTTATTCGAATACTATAATAATCTTCAAGGTTACCTTTCAATTTTTCCAGTCTGTTTGCAGGAGGAATTCTTAAGTCATTCACATCCTGTGCATTATTAAGCATCCTTAATTTTCTGCGCGCTACATTCTGAATTTCGTTTGGCAATTTTTTCGACCGAATTCCATTCCAAATTTTTTCGGATTCTTTATCGCCAAAAGTCTTTATCATTAATATTGATTTACGTTACTAACGTTAAAAGTAAGCAACTTGTTTTAATTGTGCAAATTTTTCTTGATGAGCAGATTTTGCGGAAGTGGTCAATGCTGCTTAACTTTCCTCAACTAGGAGACGCGGGCATCTTGGATGTAGTTTTTCAGCCCGTGGATTTTAGTTGATGTTAAGTGTAGCTAATTATTACCAAATAATCTGATATATTTCACATTCTCCAGCATTAATTGTCCTTGTTTGGTTCCAATTGCGGATTTCAACGTTAGCACCATTAAAAGCCTTAGCTGTTATGGAAACCGTTTTACTCTTAGTTCCTTCCATTGTTATCCAATTGCCAATGGTTGTTGCACTGCATTCAGGCTCAAAAGACCAAATAACAACATTTGGATTGAGATTTTGAACAACCTCATTATCTAAATAAATAGTGACCGAAGCAATGTTATTGGCAAGCAAGCTATCACGAGTAGTTGTGTCGTACCAATTAGTTAAATTTCCATGGTAATTGCAACTCCCGTTGTCAACATTGGCTTCAATATTATAGTTGTCTGATGTAAGGTCCGTGCATCCATTGATGTCTTTTTTACACGAAAAATTGATCAATGATAAAATGACTAATAAAAAAATAGCTTTAATTTGTTTCATATTCTCTTTAATAATTACTCATAACTAATATCTATATATATATGCGCTACAACTGCTCGCATAGCCTCCCAAAATAGTATGCTATACACTACCCAACGCTTTTTTTTTATAACACCCGATAAATATCGACTATTTCCCGATCAATAACTAGCGTTGTATCTTATTTCAACGGCTGTTGCACCTTTTCCGTAATCGCTGTAATTGGCGTCGTAATACTCCACACCATCTTTGGTAGAGAGAAACAGGCGAACATCGTCTTTCAAAACGCCTTCGCCTACTCCATGGATGACAATCAATTTACGGATGTGGCGATCTCGCGCACGTTTGTAAAAGTTTTTAAATTCTTTCAGTTGAATGGCCAAAATTTCGGAATTACTCATTCCCCTGTTTGAGTCGATCAACGATTCAATGTGCAAATCAATTTCCCAGACATCAATTGGTTTTTTTGAGCCAGTCTGTGTTTCTTTGTGTGATGTGTGTCGAACGGTTGAAATAGTATCATCCTCATTGATTTGAGCAATGCTGTCTTCTGGTAAATGGTAATCGGAACCGTGAATTTTGACCAATTCATTGGCACGAAAAGGACGTTCAAAACCAGATTCATCTTCTACAAAGAAAAATCCATTATCATCAATTCGCTTAACAATTCCACCACCTGTTTCAAAAAGAAAACCTACTTTCTCATTGATTTGAAAGAAGCTTGAGGTACCAGCCATAATTTTCTTGAATATTATCATTAAACACTTTAAACAAAATAAACGGAAGAACAATTGCAGTTATCCAAAGAAAAATTAAACAAATTCTAAAGAAAAGACTTGCATCATTTTCAACTGGACTGAGTAAAACCCCGTTTACTTGATTTGCAATTAAAGGATCTGATTCCTCAGGTGAAACAGTATCGATATAAGATCTCAGTGCTGGAGTTCGCTCTACAATGTGTGCTTTTATTTTAGAAAAATCTTTATTAGAGAGTAGTTTGTAGGTCGTTTTATATTCAATATCGTCTTCTTTTAATTCTTTTCGCAATTGATATTGTGCTTGAATTGAGCGCACTCTAAACCCCATAAAAAAGCCAAAAAGCATCAAGACATAACTATCAATATACCATCCAGCACCAATCAGTACCAAAGAGGAAATAAATGAAAAAACGAGAATAAACAAATCTTGGTTTTTCTTCACTAATAATTTAAAAAGCTGACCACCATCTAATGGATCAAGTGGAATCAAATTCAAAATATTTAAAAAGAGAAATAACAAGCCTAAATCAACCATCCAAGCAGCTTGATACTTACTCGCTAAAAGAATTAAAACAGTTCCAAAAATTACTCCTGGAAAAGGTCCTGCGCCAACCACTAATAAACTTTGTTTTTGAGAATATTCCTCTTTACTTCCTTGCACAAATGCCCCCATTAAAGGAATAAATAACATCCGTACATTTTTGTATTTAAAGAGTTTCATCAAGGCAAAATGCCCCATTTCATGAATCAACAAAACAATTAATAAATGAAATATAAATGTTACTTCATCGGTAAAAATAAACAAAAACGTCATGACAAACAATACGATTGAAAAAATGGTCAAGGCCAAATTCCCTTTTGCTTTCGGTTCTGCTAATTCAGGTTTTTGGGGATAAAAATCGTATTCTTCCATATTATGAAATTACTTCTTTAAAAGTGTCGCAAAATCTTTGGCAAAATACGTTAATATTGCATCAGCTCCTGCTCTGCGCATACTTAACAACATTTCACTGATCGCTAAATCATAATTTAACCATCCTTTTTCTGCTGCGGCATATACCATTGCACATTCACCACTAACATTGTATGCCGTAATTGGAATGTTAAAATTATCTTTTAGCAGTTGAATGATATCCAAATAGCACAATGCAGGTTTTACCATCATCATATCTGCTCCTTCCATGAAATCCAGTTCCGCTTCAATTAAAGCTTCTCGTTTGTTTGCTGGATTCATTTGATAGGTTTTTTTATCACCTGATTTGGGTGCAGAATTCAACGCATCACGAAAAGGCCCATAAAAAGCACTCGCATATTTTGCCGTGTAAGACATGATAGAAACATCAGAATAGCCACTTAAATCGAGTGCTTGACGGATGCTACCAACCCTTCCATCCATCATGTCTGAAGGACCAATAATATCAATCCCAGCTTGAGCTTGGGCAATCGACATTTTATTTAAAATTGGTAATGTTTCATCATTTAAAATACGTCCATCTAAACCAACTAAACCATCGTGTCCATCTGAAGAATATGGATCTAGCGCAACATCACTCATTAATACAATCTCTGGAAAAGTTTCTTTCAACTTACGAATTGCGTGCAAGTAGAAATTCTCATCTGCATAACTATAGGTAGCAGTTTGATCTTTTAAATGTTCCTCAACTGCCGGGAATAAATCATATGTCATGACGCCCAATTCCATGCATTTTTCAACTTCTGGAATTAATTGATCTATTGACCAACGAAAATTGTTTGGTAGTGACGAAATTTCTTCTTTAATATTTTTACCATCCTTTAAGAAAATAGGATATATTAAGTGTTCGGATCCAATTTTTGTTTCTTCCACCATTGCTCTAATAGCAATTGATTTGCGATTTCTTCTAGGACGTATGTTCATTGTTTGATGATTAATTCTATGATGATTAATTCAGTGTAAATTTAATGAAGGTTCTTTAATAATTGTATTAAAAAATCTTGGTTTCAATTATTCATGCAAGTTTTTTATAAAAAAGAATTGAATGGTCGCTTTGTTACCACAAAATCTTTTTGTCATGATCCGCCAACTGGCGGATACATGCCAAAAAGTAATTTATTTCATGTTTTTTCGCTGGATTACATCCAGCGCTAAAAACATTTAACCCCTAATTTAGTCATGTGGCATATCGATTTGATTTGACACAAAAATCTTTGAATCAAAAAAATAAGCAGAATGACAAGTTTACTCAGTATGCTCAATCACTTTGGTAACGGCGGTATTTTTAATACTTTTTTACATTAACATTCCACCACAAACATTAATTGTTTGCCCAGTAATGTATGTTGACATATCAGAAGCTAAGAAAACAGTTAAGTTCGCAACATCTTGAGGAGTCCCTCCTCTTTTCAATGGAATAGCGTTTCTCCACTCTGCAACAACCTTTTGATCCAATGCATCAGTCATTTCAGTTTCAATAAATCCTGGAGCAATAGCATTACAGCGAATGTTTCTAGAGCCTAATTCCTGTGCCACGGATTTTGAGAAACCAATTAATCCCGCTTTTGACGCAGCATAATTTGTTTGACCCGCATTTCCACTCACACCAACTACAGATGACATATTAATAATAGAACCACTTCTCGCTTTCAACATTGGACGCTGAACAGCTTTTGTAAGGTTAAAAGCAGACTTCAAATTGGTGTTTATTACTTCATCCCATTGTTCTTCAGACATTCTCATTAACAACGTATCACGAGTAATTCCGGCATTGTTCACCAAAACATCAATTGTTCCAAACTCAGCAACAACATCATCAACTAATTTTTGAGCATCATCAAATTTAGAAGCATCACTCTTAAAACCTTTAGCAATTCCACCATTAACTGAAAGTTCTTTCACTAAAGCTAGTGCCTTTTCATCCGAAGACAAATAGGTAAATGCCACTTTAGCACCTTGTTTCACACATTCTTCAGCGATTGCTTTTCCAATTCCTCTTGATGCTCCTGTAATCAATACTACTTTATCTTCCAATAATCTCATTGTTCTATTTTTTTTCAAATATAAGTAAAGCTAATTGATTGAATTTTTCTTCATCAGAAAAGAATCAAATACGAATTGTGAATAATAGAGAATTGCTTATGATTAGGATTATGAAAATATTTAATATTATCACTCGCAGTGTAATAAAATATTTTGTCCACTAATTTTCACGAATTGAAATAGTTGGATTTTTTCGTTATTTACTTTTTTGCTTTGCATTTTGTCCACGAATTTCACGAATTTTCACGAATTGAAATAGTTGGATTTTTTCGTTATGTTACTTTTTTGCTTTGCATATTGTTCCGTATGGAACTTTATAGCTCTAGCAAATTTTAATTTGCGAAGTTGTTTTTGTCCCTTAGGGACTGCACATTTTTTTGTGAATGTTATTATATTCCAATTTGATCAGGTTTGTGCTGGGACTAAAAATATTTTGTCCACGAATTTCACGAATTTTCACGAATTGAAATAGGCGGATTTTTTCGTTATGTTACTTTTTTGCTTTGCATTTTGTCCACGAATTTCACGAATTGAAATATGTGAATTAGTTAAAAAAGTCCCACGTAATGCCAACACGCAATTGTGTTGAAGCGATTGGATAATTTTTCATAACTGCTATATTATGGTCATTCCAAAAGTATCCGATGTTTTCAAATCTGACATAAAATTTAAATTCATCGATTTGAAATCCAGCGAAAAAATGTAAATTAGAATAACCTAAATCGCTTGTGGTTAAATTATCTAATTGAAATACACTCGCATTCGAACTAAAGCCGATTCTTTGGCATGCTGATACGTATGAAAGATCAACACCGGTATATGCTTTCAGTTTTTTAGCTTTAAAAATTCCACCTTTAATAAATATTCTTGTTTGAATCTGATGCATCGGAATGATTTGAAAATCTTTGCTACTCAGTGTAAATGAATAATTAGGTTGAATATTTACTATTCGGAAGCGATAATTCGCTCTTAAAGAAAACTGATTGAACCCAAAAGATTTTAGGGAATCATTTCGCCATGTTTCTCCAATAAAAAAGTAATTATTCGACCAATTCGAATAGGAATAACCAGCGACAAAATCAATCGGCCCAAGTTTGCCTTCAACTGATAAACCTGCTTTTGTTTTCTGTTGTTTTTCTGGATTCAACATTAAAGTAGCATAATTATTTCCTATCGCATAACGTTGATAATAATCAGGGAGTTTATTTTCATGTTTCACAACAGCTTTAATTTCAATTCTATTCAATTTATAGGAAAGTCTAAAATTGTCAGAATATTCATTTTGGGCACCTATTAAATTAAATTCAAATTGATTCGTAAGGGCAATTCTACTTTTAGAATAATTGTAATCTGCAAAAATAGCAACTTCGGTTGTGTCGTTGTAATGTCCTAAATTTTGGAAATTCCAAAATTTAGCCTGAGCACCAATTTTTAGAAAATTCGTTTTATTTTTCAGAAAAATCCCTGCTCCATTTGAAATTTGGGACCATTGATGTTGATCATACGTGTGTAAGCTATCAAAATTTATTGAATTATATAAACCATAAATTGTATCATTTTCTTGATAAACAAATTTCTTGATTTTTAATTCATGCTGTGTAAACAATCCAAATGCCCGCGTTGAATCTTTGTTGAAATCAAAATAATTGCTTTCAAAGACTCGAATTCGCTTGGTGTTTGTTTCTGCATCTTCTTTGTTAACCGGTAAAAAGATTAAAGGATAATCATTTGCAAGTGTATCTGCTGTTAACCCACCATTTTGAGCAATTCTTGACGATTCATAGGATCCTTTTAATTCAAAAGAGAATACTTTTCCTATTCTTTGCAATTGAGCTTGCAGGTCATTATGATTAAAATCACTGTTTCTTAAAAAACCCGTTGAAACACGTTTGATATAATCAATATTCAATAAGGTTGACTTACTAAATACTTGTTGGTATTCTGTTTGAACAAATTGACTTCCTTGATTACCAAAAGAATATGCAAATCCTATGTGAGGCAAACCTGAAAAACGCATGGTTTTCCAATCTTTAAAAGAATAGAATTGCTGGCCGCCTGATGAATTGTAAAGTAGATCAGTTGTTGGAAGTATAAATTGCCCACCTGGAAAAGTTGAAGATAATCCTGCTATGAAATCAATAGAATCAAGCTTTCCTCCTATTCTATCATCCATTCTGATTGAATCAACTCGAAAAAAAGAATGGAAAGTTTGTGCGTTAACATAAACACAGCAATAAAAAGAAACACACAGCAACCAAAAACGCATTCGAGAATTGTAAAAAGTTAAAGGTATAAAAAAAGGGGCAAAAGCCCCTAAAATTATTCGAGAACGAATCTATTACAAATTATTCATGCCAATTTGTAAACCAGACTTCAAGTTAGCTGCTTTGTTAGCATGTATAACATTTCTTTTTGCTAATTTATCCAACATTGCAACAAGGCTAGAAAATAAACCTTCTGCTTCTTTCTTGTCAGTCAATAAACGAAACTTACGAATAGCGTTACGAGTCGTTTTATGTTGATACTTGTTACGAAGTCTTCTTCCTTCGTTCGTTCTAATTCTCTTTTTTGCTGACTTATGATTTGCCATTTTGTTTTTATTTTTAAAGTTTTTAAATCTCTAGTAGCCCATAGGAGAATCGAACTCCTGTTACCAGGATGAAAACCTGGCGTCCTAACCACTAGACGAATGGGCCAAATTGGTTAAATTTGGTAGCCCATAGGAGAATCGAACTCCTGTTACCAGGAT
>CANNKP010000038.1 GCA_947505255.1 Flavobacteriales bacterium | reverse complement strand
TTGGATGGAATTCCATTTCACTTGATTCTGAAGCATAATAACTTTCGTTTGGACTCATTCCCATTGAAAAATAAACCAATGGATCAGTAATATTTACTGGAATTACATAACCACCAATATCTGAAAAGTATGTTTTGCGGTTATTTCCTGGATTAACATATCCCGTTGGAGCTTCGCCACCTCCTAGTGACAAAAAGTTACCAGCGCCATAGCTTTCATTGTATGCAATATTGCCATTGTGGTACAAGCCACCAACTAAAACATCCTCGTTCCATCCACTTCCAAATCCCCAATAATCAGAGCCATGTACTCCATCCATTTTGAATGTTGGTTGCGTATTATAAAAATCTGTAGATAAATAAACGCCTCCATCTGTGGTAATCCAAGTATTGCCATTGATTGACCTAAAATCTTGATTATCAACATGCATATCTAAGGGTCCTCCAACATAACCACCTAAAGCGGTAAAAGTAGCGCCACCATCTAATGATTTATAGAGATTCAAACCGCCTACAATAATTTCATCTGCATTTGTGGGAGAAGCAACAATGGCACAATTATAAAATCCTTGATGATAGGTCCACGTTGGACCTCCATAAGCTAAATTTAAATGTGAAGCGTTATAAGGACCTCCAGTTGGGGTGTTCGGTAAAGACCAAGAAGTACCTGCGTCATTGCTTTTAAAAACACCAATAAACCCATAATCATTTAATTTAGCTTCACCAATAAGGTAGGCATAAACGCGATTTGGATCGTCATTTGAAACAGCAATACGACCACCACCATCAGTTCGTGCAGCATCAGTTGAAGAATACCAACCGGTACTTTGAATGTTCCATGTTGCCCCCATATCTGAAGAGCTATAAAATTCGCAAATAATTAAAGCTGGATTATTCTTTAACATGTATACGATGTTGTTATTTCCGGTATTCAATTTTACGTCGTATGCTTTTTGGGTGTATAATTGTGTAAACGTTGTTCCGCCATTTATTGAACGATATAAACCTTTATCCGTTGCTGCCAATATAATTTGGTCGTTTGCTGGATTGATTAATATCTCATTGACATTCAAATTCGTTTGCGGTAAAACATTTGTCCAACTAGATCCTCCATCGGTACTTCTAAAAATACCATAATTCCCGCCAGCAAAAACAATATTTCCATTAGTTGGATGTACTTCAATAGCTGTAACGCCGCTTCCAAAATCCATGGTCATTGAAACAGTTGACCAATTTACACCTGCATCAAGACTTTTGTATACTTCACCTGGTTCTGTACCTAAATACATAATATTCGTATTTCCTAAACACTGGTCAATGGAATATACATTTGTCTGACGTTTCCCCATGCCTCCTAAATCTTGTTGAGTATGATATGGGCCTACAGATGACCAATTCGAAGATTTTTCATGTGATTGTTTAGAAATATAATTTTCTCGAATTGCTTGTAACTCATCATCAGAATATGCAATAGGGAAACCATTTTCATCAATTCTATTATTGATAGATTTTCTCCAACGCTTGTAATATTGAGTATGATAACTTTTTTCAAATAAATTGGATAAATAATAATTTCTGTATAATTCATCTACTTCAAAAACATTAGGATTTATTGCATACATGGTTTGCGCCCATAATGGAAGTTGTGCTATTTCCAAAGAAGAGGGTTTATTCATTTGTTGAGCAGAAATTTGCGAGGAGATTAAGCACAAAATTCCAATTAGAATTGCAACTATTTTTTTCATGTTTTTAGTTTTAACGTTCTAAAAATAAGAAACAAATTTAAATTGAATTGCTCGAAAATATTCAACTATTGGTTTGCTAAACGGATTTAGTAAAAAAGATATAGAGAAGGCAGAAATTAATGGAGAATTTAAGTTTTTTTGAGTATTTATGTATTAAAATTATCCTTCGTATGAAACTATTCTTGATATCGCTGTTTTTTTCAATTTGTTTTGTTATTTCTGCTCAAGTCACCAACGATCAGCTTTCAATTATTGATATAAAACATTATGCAATTGAATTAAAAGTCAATGATTCAACCAATCGAATTGAAGTAAAAGAGTCGATTTTATTGGAAAGATTGGATGAAACAAAAAATATTAGTTTGGATTTAACATCTTTAAATTCCGAAGGAAAAGGAATGGTTGTAGAAAGTATTTTTGAAGGGAATTTCCCGATTAAATTTAAACACGAAAATGATAAGTTGATCATTGACAACTTAAGACCAAAAGCACAGAAGGAAATAGAATTGAAAATTGTTTTCAGTGGAATACCAATTGACGGTTTAGTGATTGGTGAAAATAAATATGGAAGTCGTACTTTTTTTGGAGACAACTGGCCAAATAGGGCGCACAATTGGTTTGCATGTGTGGATCATCCTTCAGATAAGGCAACAGTGCAATTTTCAGTTCAAGCTCCGAACCATTATCAAGTCATAGCGAATGGTGAATTCATTGGTAAAAGAGTTGAAAATAAAATAGACGTAATTTACGAATATAGTTCTACGATTCCTTTGCCAACAAAAGTGATGGTTGTTGGAATTGCAGCGTTTAAAATACAAAATTTACCATCTTCGGCTGGTGTGAATTTAAGCTCATGGGTATATCCGGAAAATGAACAAAAAGGATTTTTTGATTTTGATTTAGCATCTTCAATCGTGCCATTTTTTGTGATGTATTTAGGGCCTTATGAATATGAAAAATTAGCAAATGTTCAATCAACAACTCGTTTTGGAGGAATGGAGAATGCAGGATGTATTTTCTACGATGAAAATTCAATAAATGGAAAAAGAACATGTGAAACGTTATTGGTTCATGAAATTGCTCATCAGTGGTTTGGGAATTCGGCTTCGGAAAAAGAATGGCAAGACATCTGGTTAAGTGAAGGTTTTGCAACTTATTTCACGAATTTATACCTCGAAGAATTTAAAGGTGCAGCTGTTTTTAGAAAACAAATGGAGCTAGATCGTTCACAAGTAATCCAATTTTATTCGAAATATAATCATCCTATTGTTGATACGAGTTATACAGAATTAATGAATTTATTGAATCCAAATTCTTATCAAAAGGGAGCTTGGGCGTTGCACATGTTACGACGAGAATTAGGTGATGAGATGTTTAAAAAAGGAATAATTGCCTACTACAGAAAATACCGTTTATCCAATGCTTCAACGGATGATTTTAAAAATAGCATGGAAGAGGTTAGTGGTCTTGATTTGAATTTGTTTTTTCAACAATGGTTATATCAATCTGGTCATCCAGTTCTTTCTGTATCTGGAGAAATAAATAAAAAAAGTATTCAATTTATTGTGCAACAAACGCAAAAAAGTAATAATTTTTCATTCCCGTTAACAATCGAATTGACATTGAAAAAAGGGGAGAAGTTGATTAAAGTAATCGAAATCAATGAGAGAAATGAAATTGTGAATTTTGAAACACCTAAAAAGGTTAAATCTTGGAAATTAGATCCATTTGTTGATTTATTGTTTGAACAGGAATAAGTTTTAAAACGTCAAAATAATTTCTGTTCCCAGACTTGATGTTGAAATTTGAAGATCCCCATCTAATTGTTCAGTTAAACCATCTACTAGCTCAAATCCTGTGCCGATAGATTTATAATCTTCTATTAAACCAGGACCATTATCTCTAATAATAATTTGAGTTTTACCAGCTACATCAATTGATAAATCAACGAATAAGCTATTTTCACGTCCTTCCTTAAATGCATATTTATAGGCGTTCGTTATGATTTCATTCAAAATTAAAGAGCATGGAATCGCGTTTGAAATTTCAATGTTCAATTCATTGAGATGTAGATTTAGTCTTACCTTTAAATTGTGACCATATGTTTCATTGATGTTCCCAATCAACGTTTTAATGAATTCACTGAAATTAACCTCTTTGTAATTTTGAGATTGATACATCGCACTTTGTAAAGTCGATAATGAAAAAGATTTTGATAATAAATTCTCAAATAAATCCTTGTGATAAGCGTCTTTTGATCGATTTGATTCTGATCGGATTAAAGCTGTTATTACAGCTAAATTGTTTTTTACGCGGTGATTTATTTCTGCAATTAAAATAGTTTTTTCCTTCACCATTTTTTCTAATTCATCACGGTAGATATTTTTTTCTTTTGTTTCAAGAGTTAAAGTAAGTAGTTGGGTCAAGGCAAGAGCAAAATGTTGTTCATCATTTGTCCATTCTCTTATTTTGTCGGTATTTTCAAAACAAACAATTCCCTTAAGTTTTCCACCTGAAAGTATTGGGACTTCCATCATTGAGAAAATATTGAACGGAATCAAATAATTATCCAATAATTCTTTATTAAATGACTCTTTCCTAGCGTCAGCGCTGATGACAATATCATTTCTATTTATATGATTAAACCAACAAGGACAATCTAACTCATTTATTTCTCCTTCATTATTAAATGTGTCACTTTTTAAATCATATGCCAACAAACAATTTAAACCACTTGAATCCTCTTTCATGATCCAACAGTTTGCTCTAGTTATTTTTAAAAAATTTGTTGCGCTATAAAGTATTTCTTTAGCCATAGAAAAGTCGTCACCTTCGTTTATATGAGGGCTTTTTGACAAACTTTCAATAACTTCCAAGAATATAGATGATCTATTTATGGACATTTCAAGTGTGTGGTTAGATTTAATGGTTAAATTACAAAAAGAATTGGTTAAATTCAATAAAATAATTTTTGGGTGAATTCATTTATGATTAATTGGATAACTATTTATTTTGCTTGATTCCAACCATAATAAATAAAAGGGTAACTATCGTCAACTCTCGGCAATAATGAACGCATTTGCAATGGAACAAGCAGATAAGTTCCTTTTACATACCATTGTGTATTATGGTAAAAAAACTTTGTTGGTATTTTTAGAATGCGGCTAGATAATTTTTCTCTTTTGATTCGGGCAATTTCTTGATTCTCTTTATTTGAGAAACTTTTACTTATGAAGTCAAATGGACGATAAAAAAAATATCTTTCACCACAATCTGGATAAAAAGCATAATTGGATTTCGTTGCATTATCAAACCAGTTTCTCTGACCGAAAGTCTTATAACCAGGTGCCCAAAGTATTGAAACAGGATCTAAATAATATTCAAATCGTTGAATTTTATGAGCTATAAGCTTACCTCCTAAATCAGCAAATTTTTTATCTCCTAGTGCAATAGGAGCAGCATAAGTATAAATATTCGTGATAGAATAATTACTTTGTTCAAGATATACTCCTGTTAATATTGCCATCGCACCACCCAAACTATGACCAGAAATCCAAATTGTTTTATTTTTTGCACTTAGTGAATCCAATAAGTGAAGTAAATCCATTTTAACAATATCAAAACTTTTCCAAAATCCTTTATGAACTTTAGTTCCATTCAATATCGAGTCGGATTTTACTTTAGAAATACTGAAATCTGAACCGCGCCATTCTGCAAAATGGTTGTCATTGACATCATCGGTTCCACGAAATAATATTAAAATCAAATCCTTGTGATTGATTACAATTATTTCAGGGTCATATCCTTTTATCGATTTTAAACCAAGAAAATTAAAAGTATCTAATACAGGTTTTTCAATAAAATAAAATTCAGCATGATTAGTTATTGAATCGCTCGAAAAATAATGACTCAATCGTTTTTCAAAGGCAAATTTGAAATTGCCATTATTAATTCGTGGATGTTCTTTTAAATAATTAGTTGATGGTAAGGAATCTAAAGGCTTTGAATTGTTTTGTAAATACCGAATTTGATAATCCAAACGTTCGGGGTACATAAGTTCATTCATTTTGGCTAAAAGAAAAGCATTTACAGGGTCTATTCCTGTCGCTTTAGAATTGAAATAATTCATGCAATTCACTTCGTATTTTGGAATAGGAAATGCAAAACTCGACAGTGTGTCATTTTGAGCGCAAACTTCAAAACAATAAACCAATGAAAAGAATACTAAGAATGTTTTCAATTTATTCTTTTATAAAGGTTGATACTTTTATCTGTTTTCCACAATAAATATAAATGTAATAAACCCCATTTTTGAATTTTGAAACTGAGATTCCAGCTTCAGGAAATTGTTCGCCACTTATAATTTGCTGCCCGATTTCATTGGTGATTTTGTAAGAATCATTGGTTTGATTTTCATTGATATATATTTTGTCAGTTGTTGGATTTGGGTAAATGGTAAAATAGGGAAGAGCTTCTTCACTAATTAAATGAATTGAGTTTGAACCATTATTCACACCAATTTTATTCATATAGATACTTAAAACGCCCGTTCTAACATCTCCCCAAACAGCATAAATTGTATCATTTAAGAAATTTACATTCATGAAATCATTTCCTTTTCCTTCTAAAATTACATCATGTGCAACTTGAGTGTCTGAAATGGCAAAATCTGGTGAGAAATTAATTGAATCTTTCCAACGAATGGCACAATAGATTTCAGTTGTTTCTTGATATGTATTTCCTATACCATTTCTTCGATCCCGCCAGCAAACAGCTAAGTCACCGTCAATATCAAAATCTGCCCAAACTAAATCTTGTAATTTCCCATTCCCTATTGGGTCTTGGTTAATCCTTTCTTGAGACAACCAACTATTTCCAGCATCAAACGATTCCATGAAATAAATATCTGCATCACCACTTGTCTCTTTTAAAAAGAAATAGGCAATATGGTTAGGGTCGGAAGGGTCACTCTTGAGAACAGATCCCTTTTTTAAATATGAATTACTAATTGTTGTTCCTACGCCGCTATATGCGTCCAACTGATCGATATTCTCTCCTGCAGATGTGCTTTTCGCTATATATAAATGGGCAAAAGGACCTTGATTTACTGGTTCGTAAGATGGGTAAATTGCCATGAATACGCCATTTGATGTGACAATAGGTGAAGGCATTGGTTGCTTTATAATACTTCCAGAATAAAAGTTCAACGTGTCTAAATATCGTGGATTAGAAAAGCTCATACCATTATCCGTGCTCACTGATAAATAGGGGTGATATGGAGGAAATGCTAAAGTTGGTTGATCAGCATTCATCGAAGTAACGTAAATTACACCATCATTAATTCCTCCAGATTTATCCACTGCAATCCATGGTCTATCTATACAAACCTGGTTTGGACAATCATTAATTGAAGTTGCTTCAACTGCAGAACCCCAAGTTGCTCCTCCATCAATGGATTTACGAACATAAATTGCACCATTTGAGAAATTAACATCGTCAAAGTCAATGTAGGACATGTACAGATTACTATTTAAATCATAACCCATTGAAACATCAGCCGAACCATTTCCTGTAATTTGGTGTGGTTGCCAAATTGGAGTAGACCAGGATACTCCGCCATTATTCGAATATGACGTTTTAATAGTTATTTTATTACCAATTTGAAATCCCATCCATGCCGCAACTAAATGCTGAGAATTTGATGGGTCAATAACTAAAAATGGTTCTCCATCGAAATATGAACCATTAGAAATGTTTTGATTTTGAGAATATATATAACTTTGAATAAAAAGAAAGCTGACGATTGAAAAGAATATTTTCATGTTTAGTTTATTATAATAACTACAAAAATAAACGATTCAAACATGAAATTTTAATTTATTGTAAAAATGACATCAACCCGGCGATTCTTTTGCCTATCCTCATCAGAAAGCTCTGGATTAACAAGTGGGATAGAATTACTAAATCCTTCATATCTCAATCGTTTCGCATCAATTCCTTTCTGGACTAATTTTAGAAAAACTGCGTGAGCCCTGGCAGTTGAAAGTGAAAAATCATCCGCGCAACAAACATGACCTCGCAGGAATGCATAAACTTGTGGATTATCGTTTAGGAATGTATACAATTTGGTTATCTCATCGAGTGAATTTCCAATCAATATATCTTCTCCAGGAACAAATTCTATATTTAATACAATTGAACGCTCATCAGAAGTTGTAATTCTTTCAATATTGAAATCTGAATCAGTTTGACTTTGTGGCTCATCTAGAATATCCATAATCGGTTGAACAGTTAAATACTGAATTTCAACCCTTCTCCAATATTTGTAATCATTAATATTTTCTGAATTTTTTGGATAGTTTTCGCCTGCTGCATTTTTTTCTAAGATTTCATAATCATACGATTTAATGATTTTTTCAACTGATTGAATTCTTTTTTCAGCTAATTGTTGGTTGTATTGAAAATCACCATTTAAATCTGTATAGGACGTAACACGCTCAATAAAAAAGGAACCTTTTTGGGCTGATTCCATTAAATTTTTAAGTTGTTTATGAGCAGAAGAAGATAATTCATATTGATCAAATCCGAAATAAATTAAAAGTGTGTTTCGGTTTTCTTGATTGAATGCAGATGAAACTGAAAATAAAAAAAAGAAAGTTATAGAATTTTTCATTGATTTGAAGTGGTATTAAAAATAACATCAACTCTCCTGTTTTTTTGTCTATCAGCATTTGTTTTCTCTGGATACACCAACGGTTCTTTGTTGGACATACCTATATAAGCTAATCTGGATTTTTCTACGCCTAATTTTAGCAATTCTTCGTATACAGCTTTTGCTCGATTTCTTGAAATTCGCATATTTTTTCCGCAGCATACATGTCCGCGAATGAGAATAGTGTAGGTGTTTTGATTAGAATTTAAATAATCAGCTAATTTTTTAATTTCAACAAAACTTTTTGATTCTATTTTTGTCGTTCCCTCAATAAAAGAGATATTAAGAATAAATGGCAATGAATCTTCTAGCGCAGTCTCAATTGGATTGTTCAAAATTAAAAGAGGTTTTTCTTCGATTTTTATTTTCTTGTCCAAAGACTTTTCTATTTTAACTAAATCAAGCTGTTTCTTTGAATTGGAAGTTGGTGTACTTTGATTATTCTCAAAATAGAATGAATTGATTTTCGTTTGTGAGAAAATCACAATCGGAAATGCCAAAAGAAAAGTAATTATAATTAGCTTTTTCACAAGCGATTCTACGGTGTTATCTTATTTTTTGTTACAAAAAAAGCGTTCATTTTTTAATAAAATGAACGCTTTTAAAATAATTTCTGTTTGTCCTATTTGTAAATACTAAGATCAATTTTGCCATTTACAACAATTGAAGTAACATTACCGGTAAAGCCCATTTCGCCCATAGAAATAGTTACTGTGTGTGGAAACAACAATCCGTTAACTTCTTTATAATCACTAAATAATGATGAAGACTCTGTAACTTCTTCGCCATCTTTATTAATAGAAAGAGATTTTAATTTCATAAATGTTTTAGTATCATAATAATCGAATGATTCTGTTGAACCATCATTTAATTTTAAAACATAAACATCTGAATTGTTTAAAGTTTCAATTCCAACAATTTCATACGTCATTCCTGAAGTTGAATAATTCATCTCAGGAAAAAGTCCAAATGCTTTTTTCTTTGATGCAATTTCTTCTGCAGTCAGATCTTTTTTCCCTGTTTGCATATTTGTTGATGAACCAGCTGTTCCATCAAAAAATGACTTTTGAAAAACCATGCCTTGACCTTCTAATTTTTGAGCTTCTGTACTTGGCGAAACCCAAACTTTAGTTGATTTCAAAGGGAAAGGAACTTGAGACATTGATAAATCTGTTTTTTCCTCATAAGACTTGATCTTCTTCATTTTCTTTTGAGCAGCTTTCATTGACGTAGTTTGCGTTACAGCTAATACATACTTTGTAATTAATTCTTCCTTAGTAATATCAGCCTTTTTAACTTCTTTCATTTCCTCACCATACGCATCTAAGAATTCAATCTTACCATCAGCATCAAATTGTTTCAATCTTTCAACAATTTCCTCATTTCCAACAACAACTATATTACAATTCTTTGCTGTCAAATACGTTTGAGCCATTGTTAACACATCTTCCTTATTGATTGCTTCCAAACGTTTCAAATAAGTTTGATAGTAATCCTTTGCTAAGTTATTTTTGATAATATTCAAAGCGAAACGTGCAATTGTTTGTGGACTCTCTAAAGATCTTGCAAAACCTCCAGCCATAGAAGATTTAGTCAAATTTAATTCATCATCTTTCACAAATCCATTGGCAATATTATCCACTTCAAATAAAATTTGTGTTATAGCTGAATCTGTAATGTCATTTCTGAAATTTCCACCAATTGACATCCATGAACCATCTTCTGTTACATTTAAAGATGAATAACAACCATAAGTATAAGCTTTGTCCTCACGCAAGTTTTGCATCAAACGTGTTCCAAAACCACCTCCGCCAAGTATTCCATTTAAAACATTTAAAGGAAGTTGATTTGGTTCTCCAGTTCTAATTTTCATTGGAAAAGATACCTGAACAACTGATTGAACTGCTCCTGGCTTCTTTACAAAAATCACGCGATTCCCTTTATTGAACTGACCATCTCCACTTTCCATCTTGTATGGTTCAATTCCTGCCCAACTTGAAAAATATTGTTCAACTAGCTTAGTTGCTTGAGCTTTTGTGATGTCACCAACAATTACTAAATAACTTCCTTTTGGTGTAAATGTTGATTTGTAGTAATTAACAACATCTTCTCTTGTTATATTTGCTAATGTTGCTTCTGTCATTACTTCTCCATATGGATGATTTGGGAAGTTTACTTTCGATTCAGCATTTTGAGCCATTGTGCCAGGATCTGATTTAGCAGATAATAAACCTGACTCATTTTGTTTTTTAATTCGTTCAAATTCTGATTCAGGAAAGTTTGCATTCATCAAAACATCAGACATAAGTGTTAATCCTTTGTCCATGTGTTTCGTCAAACATGAAAGTGAAATAGAAGATTTACTGGCATCGATAGAAGCGCCAATATAATCTTTTTCATTATCCAATTGATCTTTCGTTCTATTTGTTGTGCCAGAAAGAATCAAAGAACCAGACATGTCAGACATACCTGCTTTTGCACCTTCAATTCTCGGATCAGAACCCATTGATAAGGCAAATGACACACGCGGTAATTTGTGGTTTTCAGAAAGAATTACTGTAATTCCATTTGCTGTTGTAAAAACTTCTGAATCCTTAATATTGATCGTAGGCGCCTTTGCAGGTGTTGGTCTAATTGAACGATCTAATTGACCGAACAATAGTGTTGGTAATATAAGGCCTGTAATTATTATTAACTTTTTCATATATCTTGTTTTATTAACTGTCAAATTGATTGTTTGAAGTCAAGTTTATTTCTCTTTTGGTAAATAATGTAAAATTACACGTGCATCTTGCGTGAAATATAATTTCGCAACACGTTGAATATCTTCACGGGTTACTTTCATATAGTTCTCCAATTGATTATTTACGCGACTAGCAGAACCATAATAAACATGATTGTCTGCCAAATTTTCAGCAACTCCAGCAATTGATGAGTTAGAAGAAACAAGGTTGTTTTCAAATTGATTACGCACTTTTTCAAATTCTTCTTGAGAAATCAATTCGTTTTTCATCATCTCAATTTGTAAATCAAATTCTTTTTGAATATCATCTAAATTGATTCCTTGAGCCGCAATTGCCGCCATGATTCCAACGCCAGCATCTTCAAGTCCGTAATTGAATGAAAAAGCAAATGTCGCCATCTCTTTTTTCTCAACTATAGTTTTATTTATTCTTGAACTAGTCCCTCCGGATAATACCTCGTTCATCATCTCTAAAGCATAGGTGTCAGGATGAGTTTGAGCAGGAAATTTATATCCCATGAAAATAGCAGGAAGCTGAATATTGTCGTAAACAACATCCTTAATAATGCCTGTTAATTTTTCTGAATCTTTTTGCGGACGAGGAATTTCAATTGCCTTGTTAGAATACATACCAATTAATCGTTTTGCTTCTGGACTTTTTGAATTCATAAAGTCTTTAGCATCAAATTTTGATTTCGCCACACTGTAACGCTTAAAGAAATCATCGTCAGATAAATTTTCAAAATCTCTCAATAAATTTATTGCTTGACCTTTAGGCATTGAAGCAAAGTACTTTTCAATCCATTTTTTTGTTTCGTCAACATTCAAATCACCAGCAATTGAAAGCGTAGCATTACTTGGTACATAAAAAGTCTTATAGAAATTCACGTAATCTTCCTCCTGAGCAGCATCTAAATGTTCCATGCTTCCGATTGGTACCCAATTATAAGGATGAACTGTAAACATTCTTTTAAACATTTCAGTAATAAACGACGCGTAAGGTTGGTTGTCAACACGTTGGCGTTTTTCTTCTTTTACAACACTTCTTTGTGTTTCTATACCTGTGTTGTCAACTTTTGCATGCAACAATCTTTCGCTTTCTAACCAAAGGCCTAATTCCAATTGATTTGAAGGAAGAATTTCGTAATAATACGTTCTGTCTTGAGATGTATTGGCATTTAAAGTTCCACCATTTTTTTCTACAAGCTCACTGTATTCACCTCGGCCAATATTTGCTGAACCTTCAAATAATAAATGTTCAAAAAAGTGTGCGAATCCAGTTCTTTCTGCAATTTCGTTTTTAGATCCAACGTGGTAAAGTATCGAAACGGCAACAATTGGTGTTGCGTGTTCTTCATGTATTATAACATGGATTCCATTTGGAAGATCGTATTCAACATATTCGATCTTTTTTTGTGCTTGGGTAGCAAGGGCCACAAAAGCCAATATCCCAGTAACGATGATTTTTTTCATTGATGATTTCAGTTTATATCGAATACAAAGTAAATCAGATTTCTTGAATATCAAAAGCTTAAATGATGTACGGATTATATTTCATTCTAGGGGTGTATTTAGTAGTGTATCGGTTTGGCTTAAAAATTGTTTATCTTTGAATAATGAAAAACATGATTCTTTTCTTGACTCTTTT
Source organism: Flavobacteriales bacterium (assembly GCA_947505255.1). Taxonomy (GTDB): domain Bacteria; phylum Bacteroidota; class Bacteroidia; order Flavobacteriales_D; family Crocinitomicaceae; genus M0103. The sequence goes on along the minus strand of CANNKP010000038.1, from coordinate 6,410 downwards.
TATATCAACCTCTTTGTTTTCGCAAAAAGTTGTTCCTTTCATAGATTTTAATTATTATTTCAAGTCATTTGAAAATGATAATTTTCGTCAAATCGAATTTCAAAGAATAAAAGAATATAAAGCAGGGGACGAATTAGTAGCCTATATTGATACGAAAGGAAATCTTCGTATTTATGACGGGAAAGAAAGAAAGGATATTTCAAACATGAATTTGCAGTATCAAGTATCTGATCATTTATTAGGCTATAATATTGGTCCAACATTGAATATGTGGGACGCAGGAAAATTGCAGACTTTAACCTATTTCGCTAGTAATTATGAAGTTAAGGATAGTATCATTGTTTATGAAGACACAAGATTCAATACACTAAATGTTTATTGGAATCAAAAGACTTATCCGCTTTACACCATTATTGAAGGAGTTTATATGCCAGAAGCTATTGGTGAAAATATTCTTGCATTTAAAGATAACGGGAACTTTTACAAAGTCTTTTGGAATGGAAACACATACGATTTGGGTGTTTGGAGTGGTGCAATTGAATTTCAAGCGGGAACGGATATTCTGTGTTTGAATGATCCAACTACACGTACGTTCGCTGTTTTTGAAAATGGACAATTTTTCGATGTAGAACAGTTTTATATTAAAAAGTACAAAGCTGGAAGAGGTTTTGTTGCATACGAAGACTTAAATGGCAATTTGATGATGTATAAAAATGGAGAAAAAATTCAGATTTCAAATTTTACTTCAACTTTTTGGGAAGTGAAGGATGACATTATTATCTGGGGAGAAAACTCATTTGTTTATGCCTATCAAAATGATACGAAAATCCAGGTTTGTAATTTTACACCGAAGGATTATTTATTAAAAAACAATGTGTTTGCCTTTCGCAATATTATGGGCGGAGTAAGCGCTCTTATTGATGGTAAAGTTCATGAAATAACGAATCAAATGGATTCTGAATATGAAATATATGGGAATCTTGTTTTGGTTAAGTTATTCAATAGTTCATATATCGTTTTTAAAAATGGACGAAAATTCGAGAACTAAAAAGTCGTTTAATTCGATAGTTATAAATCGGACTAATATTTCTTTTGAAAAACTGTTGAAAAATAGCTGTTCATTCAGAGCATTCTCAATCTGAATTTCATTATTCATGCTTATATTTGTTTCCTATTTTGAATCAACAAACTATTGAAATATGAATAACTGGTTTACAGTAAAAGTTAAATACACAAAGCAATTAGACAACGGTCAATTTAAACGAGTGTCTGAGCCTTATTTATTAGCAGCAATGACCTTTACAGATGCAGAAGCGCGTATCTATGAAGAACTTGGTAGTATTATCAAAGGAGAATTTAATGTTATTGGTATTACAAGGACAGAAATTCACGATATTTTTGCTTACGACGATGCGGATGTTTGGTACAAGGTGAAAATTACTTATGATAGTGAGGCAGCAGATGATGAAAAAGCAAAAAAAGTAGCGCAAAATTTCCTTGTTTCTGCGCATTCTGTTAAAGATGCATTTGATCGAATCAAAGAAAGTTTATCAACATTAATGGTTGATTTTCAAATTCCATCGATTATCGTTTCTCCAATCGTTGAAATATTTCCTTACACTGAAAATTTGGATAGAGAAATTGAAAGACGACCTATTGAAAATGTTACGGCTTTTAACGATGATGTTACTCCAAAAGGAAAAGTTTTTTCAGCACCTGGATCTGATTTAGATGATGATTTTGAAGATGAAGAAGAAGAGATTGAAGAAGAAATAGAAGACGCTGATTCAGAATTGGAAGACGATTTTTCAGACGAAGATTAAGTTGTAGAAATGGATAAATTTCTAGATCTTCTAAAAAACGATCACCATCAATTCGATCAAGGAAAATTGGAGGATCATATTGGAAATGAACCATTTGCTTTGCTTTCTAAATGGTTGCGTGAAGCAATTGATCGTCAGGTTTCTGAACCCAATGCAATGTCAATTTCAACAATCGGATTAAATGGTTATCCGCATTCTAGAATTGTTTATTTAAAGGAATTGATTGCAGAAGGAATTGTTTTTTACACGAATTATTCTAGTTCTAAAGGTAGAGATATTGAGGCAAATCCTAAAGTGCAAGCGATGATTTTTTGGCCTGGATTGGAACGACAAATTCGAATTATTGGTGACGTTGAAAAAGTTCCCGAAGAAATGAGCGATACTTATTTTCAATCACGACCATGGGGAAGTAAAATTGGTGCTTGGGCATCTCATCAAAGTGAAGAATTGGCTTCTAGACAAGAATTGGAAGACCGTGTTCATGAGTTGGCTTTGAAATATCCAATTGATGTTCCACGTCCACCACATTGGGGTGGATATTTGATTAGGCCTGTAGAAATTGAATTTTGGCAAGGAAGAGCTTCTCGCTTGCATGATAGAATTGTTTTTGAACTAAGTGGTTCAAATTGGAAAATCTACAGAAAGAATCCTTAATCCATGTATGAAATAAAACCAGTTATTTTCAATCTTTCAAACGGAATTCGTGTGGTGTATTTGCATGCGCCATCTCAAGTTGCGCATTTAGGAATAACGGTTTTAGGTGGTGCTCGTTTTGAAAAAGACAAAGAGGATGGATTAGCTCATTTTTTAGAACATTGCATTTTTAAAGGAACAAAGAAACGCAAGGCATTCCATGTTTTATCACGATTAGATTCTGTAGGGGGCGAATTAAATGCGTATACAGCAAAAGAAGAGATTTGTGTTTATGCGTCTTTTACAAAGGAGCACATTCGAAGAGCTTCGGAATTATTGGCAGATATTACCTTGAGTTCAACTTTTCCGCAAAAAGAGATTCAAAAAGAAAAAGATATTATTATCGATGAAATAAATTCCTATTTGGATAGCACCAGCGACAAAATATTTGATGATTTCGAAGCACATTTGTTTAAAGGACACGCGTTAGGCAATAATATTCTCGGAACAAAGAAGAATGTTCAAGGATTTACAAGGGAAAATTTGATTGATTATGTGAACCGTTTTTTTACGGCAGATAACATGGTGATTTCATTTGTTGGAGATATTTCTAAAAATAAATTGGAAAAAATATTAGAGGAAGATTTTAAGAATTGTCCAAAAGGAAATCATCAACCATTAATAGAGAAATACCAAAAATTACCTGCATTTAAAATCAGGTCAAAAGAAGCGAATTATCAAGTTCATGCAATTGTTGGGGGAATTGCACCTAATCATAAAGATGAACATCGAAAAGGAATGGTGCTTTTAGCAAATATTCTTGGTGGACCAGCATTAAATTCAAGGTTAACGCTTTCCATTAGAGAAAAGTACGGCTATTCCTATAATGTAGAAGCAAATTATACTTCTTATGCTGATACGGGCTTTTGGAGTGTTTATTTAGGAACGGATCAAAAATATATCAATAGATCAATTGCTCTTATCCATAAGGAATTGAAAATACTTCGCACAAAGAAATTAGGTGTTTTACAATTGAATAGGGCGAAGGAGCAATTAAAAGGGCAATTTGCCTTAGGATTAGATAGTAATTCTGGTTTGATGTTAGGGTTAGGGAAAAGCTTGCTTTTATTCAATCAAATTGATACGATTCAAGAAATTTTTGATGGGATAGATAAATTGACAGCAGAGAATTTGTTAGAAATTGCAAACATTTATTTTGCTCCAGAAAACTGTTCAGAATTGATTTTTGATTTAATTGAAAATTAATCTTTAATTCCAAAAAAGTGTTCGCTCATCTCCATTTATCATTGCCCACTTTTATTCTTTACAATTGACTTCATAAAGAATGATTTGTATAATGATAAATTAATTTTTCTATCGGTCAATTTTAATGTTTTGACTAAAATAGTTAACAATATTATGAATTTAATGATTTAAATAGGGGGTTGTTAATAAAAAAGTATGTTTTTTCAAGCTTGACCCCTTAAAAAAGTACTAGATTTGTCAAAAAAATAATTAGATGGCAACAAAAAGACAGCAAGCGTATCAAGATGTATTGAATAGAACGCCAAAACACATCGATTATGATGGGCGAATTTCTGATTTATTTGGTAAAAATGTTTTTCACATGGAAGTAATGCGCGAGTATTTGCCATCTGAAGCATTTAAATCTATGACTGAATCCATTCAAAATGGAACACGTTTAGATCGTAAAATGGCTGATCAAGTTGCCTCAGCAATGAAAGATTGGGCACTGACAAAAGGTGCAACACATTATACACACTGGTTTCAACCATTAACAGGTTCTACTGCTGAAAAGCATGATTCATTTTTTAAACCAGTTGGACCAGGAAAAGCAATTGAACGATTTGAAGGAGAATTATTAGTTCAACAAGAACCAGACGCATCTTCTTTCCCAAATGGTGGAATTAGAAATACGTTTGAAGCAAGAGGATACACTGCTTGGGATCCTTCTTCGCCTGCATTTGTGATTGGTAAAACATTATGTATTCCAACAATTTTCATCTCTTATACAGGTGAATCATTGGATTATAAAATGCCATTATTAAAAGCGTTAAATGCTGTTGATCAAGCTGCAACTGAAGTATGCCAATATTTTGATAAAAACGTTACAAAAGTTATTGCAACATTAGGTTGGGAACAAGAATATTTTTTAGTTGATCAAGCTTTGTTTAATGCTCGACCAGATTTAATGATGACTGGACGTGCGTTATTTGGACATTCAGCTGCAAAAGGTCAACAATTAGAAGATCATTATTTTGGTTCAATTCCAGATCGTGTAACTGAATTTATGCGTGAATATGAAATGGAAGCAATTTTATTAGGAATTCCAGTTACAACGCGTCACAATGAGGTTGCTCCAAATCAGTTTGAATGTGCTCCGATGTTTGAAGAGTGTAATCTTGCAAATGACCACAATCTATTATTAATGGATTTGATGGAGAAAATTGCACGCAAGCATAATTTCCGTGTATTGTTGCATGAAAAACCATTTGCTGGTGTAAATGGATCTGGTAAACATAATAACTGGTCATTAAGCACAAATACTGGAGTGAATCTTTTGGCACCAGGGAAAAATCCTAAATCAAATCTTCAGTTCTTAACCTTTTTCGTGAACATTATCAAAGCGATTCATGATCATTCAGATATATTAAGAGCTTGTATCGCTTCTGCTGGAAATGATCATCGTTTGGGCGCAAATGAAGCGCCACCAGCAATTATTTCTGCATTTATTGGTTCTCAACTTTCAACGCTATTGGATGATATCGAACTGAATGTGAAAGCTGGGAAAATGACTCCTGAAGACAAAACGGAATTAAAAATGAACATCGGTAAAATTCCACAAATTATGTTGGATAATACGGATAGAAATAGAACTTCTCCTTTTGCTTTTACGGGCAATAAATTTGAATTCCGTGCAGTTGGTTCTACTGCGAATTGTGCTTCTGCGATGATTGTTTTAAATACCATTATGGCGAAACAATTGAAAGACTTTAAAGTATCGGTTGATACGCGTATAGATAAAGGTGAAGCGAAAGATGAGGCAATTTTAAAGGAATTACAAAAATTAATCAAAGAATCGAAGAAAATTCGTTTCGAAGGAAACGGTTATGGAGAGGAATGGGTTGTGGAAGCAACAAAAAGAGGATTAAAGAATCTTAAGGATACGCCTCGTGCATTGAAAGTTTGGAGTGATAAACATGTTACTGATTTGTTTAACGACATGGGAGTTTTGACTCCAAGAGAACTGGAAGCGCGTCAAGAGATTGAATTTGATAGTTATATCTTGAAAATTCAAATTGAAGCGCGAATCATGAGTGACGTTGTTCAATCAATGATTATTCCTGCTGTAATTGATTATCAAAACAAATTAATTAAAAATGTTGAAGGATTATTTTCAGTTCTTGGAGATAAAGCAGGTAAAGAGGCGGGTAAATCTCAAATTGAATTAATTCAGCGAATCGCCGTTCATTTAAATAAAATGAAAGCTTCTTCAGATGCAATGTTGATGAGTAGAAAAGCAGCAAACAAAATTGATCATGCAGAAGAAAAGGCAATTGCTTATTGTGATAAAGTCAAAATTCATTTTGATGAAATAAGATATCATGCTGATAAATTAGAATTATTAGTAGATGACGAATTATGGCCTTTGCCTAAATTCCGTGAGATGCTCTTCACACGATAAAGTGATATTTTAATGAGTTATGAATTAGGATTTTCTAATTCATAACTCACCACGCATCACTTTTTTTCCATACATTTGTCTTGTTTAAAATAATTCTAAATAAGATGCATGTCATTTTAGCTGATAGTAATGATTTAGTTCGTATTGGATTGAGAACAATTCTCACTTCTCACGGTGGATTTAAAATCGTTGGAGAAGCAAAAGACAAGGAAGAATTAATTGAACAAGTAAAAAACTTTGGAGCATCA
>CANNKP010000037.1 GCA_947505255.1 Flavobacteriales bacterium | reverse complement strand
ATTTAGTGCGTTGATTTTCGACGTTGAACTTTTAGAAATTGTTTAATGAATAAATTATTCTTTTTAATCTTTCCAGTTTTATTGTTTAGCTGCGGAGATAAAACCAACGAAGAAGTTGAAGAAGTTGTAAAACTTGAAACACAAAAAGACCGTTTGTCTTATGTTTTAGGTGCAATGAATGCAAAAACAATTGTTGGAACACAAGATCCAAACATTGATAAATTGGATTTAGAGCAAATTGCAATCGGCTTTGGAGACAATTTGAATGGAAATAAACCAACAGATTGCGAGGCAACGTTAATTAAATTATTTGGTCCGAATTTCCAAGATTTTGATTCAACATATGCAAAAGAAGGTGCTCAATGTTTGGGTAAACTAACGGGTTATGCTTTTTATCAAGACATGATTAAAATGGATGGTCTCGCTTCAGTAGATATGAAAATGGTGAAGATTGGCTTCAGACATGGTCTATTGAAAAAAGACACCTTAATTGCGGAAACAGAGAAACAATCAATTATTCAAAATTTCATTAAAGACTTGAATGTTAAAAATGGAAAAAGAATGATGGAAAAAGCAGCCAAAATAAAAGGGGCCCAAGTTTTTGAAAATGGCATCGTAATGGAAGTCATCTCAGAAGGTAAGGGCGGAAGTCCAAGTGCTAAAGATGATGTGAAGGTGGAATATATATTGACTTCTGCAATGGGCGATACTGTTCAAAGTTCTTACGAAATGAAAAAGAAACCAGGAGCACCTCAAGAAGCTGTTGCTTTGAAATTAAATGGTGGCGTAATTCCTGGATGGTCATTCATCGTTCCGAAAATGAAAAAAGGAGGGAAGTATAGAGTTTATGTACCGTGGGAATTAGCTTATGGCGAAGATATGGGGAGAGAATCTTTATGCTTTGTAATTGAACTTATTGACTATGCGAAAGAAGGAACATTTGTTAAACCAAAAGCACCTGAAGTTAATCCAACTCAAGGATTTTAAATAAGATAAAGATGTTTATAAAGGGTTTCTCAAGAAGCCCTTTTTTTATTTCCCCAAGCGAAAGAAGAATGAAATTCTATAGATTAATGGAATGTATTTCACAACATCACCAGCAGAGTTTTTTGAAGTAAGAAAATAAGCTTGTCGAAAAGGACTATTTTCGCTATTAACGACATCATAATACATTCCAACATTTAATCGAATAGATTCGTTGAATTCTTTAGAGAAACCGCCACAAATAAATAAAGTTGGCACCCAAGATTTTTGCGAAGCTAGGGAAGTATAGCTAATTGGACTTTTCAACATTTCAAATTCAACACCACCAAAAAGAATGTTTTTATAGCGCGCATGCGCAAAAAGACCACCTCCAAAGATATTATACCCAAATTTAGTACCAATTCCATTCGACCAAGAACGTTGAAATCGAAATGAGGGACCTACAATAAAATTCTCATTAAATCGAAAACCAAATTTTGGACCAATTCCAAATGATCCACCTAGATTTGAAGCTCCAAAAAAACCATCAATTCCTAATTCTGTTCCTTCAACTTTCTGCGAAAAACAATTACTTGAAAGAGATATCAAGCAAAATAATATGATTTTTTTCATTCTATTTTTTTTCAAATATAAGTCTTATTTATTTTTTAAAAAGAATTGAACAGATTCTTTTAATTGTTGGCTCACTAAGTTATATTTGTTAAAAAATGATTCTATGAGACTACTTGACGGAAAAGCAACTTCAGAGGAAATTAGAAAAGAACTTGGTGAAGCGATTCTTCTTCGAAAAAGTAAAGGCATGAAAATTCCACATCTAGTAGCTATCTTAGTTGGAAATGATGGAGGATCAAAAACGTACGTCGAAGCAAAAGTTAAAGCATGTGAGCAAATTGGTTTTGAGAGCTCTTTGATTAGATACGATGAAACAATTTCTGAAAAGGAATTATTGGACAAAATTCATTCTTTAAATTTGGATGATAATATAGATGGATTTATAGTGCAATTGCCACTTCCAAAGCATATTCATGAAATGAAAGTCACAGAAGCAATCGATCCTAAAAAAGATGTTGACGGTTTTCATCCAACGAATCTTGGTAATATGGTGTTGAATTTACCTGGATTCCTACCTGCAACACCTGCTGGAATAATTGAATTATTGAAAAGATATAATATTGAAACTGAAGGGAAAAGTTGCGTGGTTATTGGACGAAGTAATATTGTAGGAATGCCATTAAGTATTATGCTCGCTCGGAATACAAATCCTGGAAATTGTACCGTCACTTTAACACACAGCAAAACAAAAAATATCAAAGAAATATGTCAAACAGCTGATATTATTATTGCTGCTATTGGGAAACCTGATTTTGTGACCGCAGATATGGTGAAAAATGGAGCTGTAGTAATTGACGTTGGAACCACACGTGTTGAGGATTCAACCAAATTAAGTGGTTGGAAATTGAAAGGAGACGTGAAATTTGATGAAGTAGCTGAAAAATGTTCTTATATTACACCTGTTCCTGGTGGAGTAGGACCAATGACTATCGCTTCATTAATGATCAACACTTTAAGAGCAATGGAACTTAAAGGAATCTAATTTTGTAACCATCTAACATTTATAATATGAAAATCAATTTAATTTTTAGCTTATCCATACTAAGTGCACTTATTTTAAACTCATGCTCCACTTCAAATGAAGTAGTTGGAGGAGGAATATTTCAAAAGAGAAAATATAATAATGGGTTTTATTGGAATAAAAGTTCTAACCTCAAAGAAGGAACTTCGAATGATATTATCAAAATTGATGAGAACAAGTCGCCTAATGAAAAAACATTCATAGAATCAAATTCTTCCTTTTTGGAATCCAAAGAAGTTTTAAAGAATGTTGCATTATCCCAAAATACTGGAGATGAAAATACATTGGTGAAAAACGAATCTTCAAGAAATAAATTGTTTCAAGGAAATAATTCAAAAAAAATGATCAATACATGGGATCAAGAGAATCTCAAAAACAATCGTTCCAATAAGATTGCTCAAGGATTTTCGATGAATAAATCGTTAAATAAACCACTTCCTTCAAGTAATGGAAATACGGGTAGTATAATTATGTTGATACTTTTAATAGTATTAATTATTCTAATATTCTCTTTATTAAATACACTATTAGGTGGAACTTTATCGTGGATTTTGGGTATTGTTGTTCTGGTCTTAATTATATATTTCTTATTGAAATTATTAGGTATAATAGACTAATAAAAATAGTATAAAACCAAAAAGGCGTTCTTAATAGAACGCCTTTTTGGTTTTATACTGAACTTATAATCGTTCCAACGGTGTTTTAATACCATCAACTAATGAATAACAAGCTAGTTTATCTTTAAAAACGGAAGATTTAAAAACCGATTTTTTTAAAAGCATCCTTACACATTCTTGTATCCCTTCAACTATTGATGGGTGAGGATGAATTAATTCAGATAAAACTTCAATCGACATGTTTAATTTAATCAACAATCCAACTGCTTGAATTGCAGATGAAGCATGCTCTCCAACAGCTCTCATCCCTAATATTTTCATCTCCTTATCATTGGTAACAATGATTTTAAAAAAACCTTGTGTTTTACGCATCGCAATTGCCCGTGCAATAACTGAAAAGTCTAATTTCACAACTTTTACCGGAATATTATTTTTTATACAACTTTGCTCGTTCATTCCAACAGCCGCCACTTCAGGATGAAGAAACATGATGGTACAGATGTTATCGTAACTCAAGCGCTCTATTTTTTGACCAAACATTTTTTCGACAGCGTGACGCGCTTCAATTTCGCCCATGTTTACTAGTGCAATTCTGCCACTAACATCTCCAACAGCATATATGTTAGGGATATTTGTTTGGGTATCATCATCACCAATATGCATTCCACGCTGAGACATTTCAACTCCCGCTATTTCTAAACCTAAATTCTCTACATTGGGAATTCTACCAATTGACAAAAGTGCTTTTTCTACTCGGATTATTTCTGTTCGACCATCAGTATAAGAAAGTTCATATTCCACTTCTCCATCAATTGTCTCCATTCTTTCCAATTTGGCATTAGAATGAATTACAACTCCTTTATCAATCAAATTTCCAGCTACTAATTTTGAAATATCTTCGTCCTCAAAAGGCAAAATTCGTTCTGCTCTATCAATAATGTGAACTTTTGTTTTTCCGAAATTTGAAAAAATTGTAGCATATTCACAACCAATAACACCAGCGCCAACTATGACTAAACTTTTTGGGTAATCTTCAATTTGATCAATTCCATCGCTTGTCATAATGGTTTTTTCATCAACAATAATTTTCGGGTCTTTTCTTGGTCTACTGCCAGTTGCAAGAATTATATTATCTCCCCAAATAACTTTTTGTTCACCTTCATGTTTAATAATAACTTCGTTTTTGGATTTTAAACTTCCAGCGCCTCTTTCATAATGAAGCAATTTTTGCATTGTTTCCGTTTGAAGTAATTTAATATGACATGAGTATTGAAACTTACGTTCAAAAATGGCTTCGTCTAATGTTTTTTTTACGTCTTTCCAAGCAAGTTCGAACTTACTTCGACCACTTGAAACAATCATTTCATTTATTCCAGATACTTTATTCGCTATTTCCCATAGAGTTTTGGATGATAAAGCTCCATTGTAAACACCAGCGCCACCAACCTTTTCCTTTTCAATTAGACAAACACGTTTTCCGTAATCTATTGCGCGCATTGCTCCTGCATATCCAGCAGGACCACCACCTATAATTATTAAATCAAATTTATCCATCTTTTAATTAAATTCGCAATGATTATAAAATCCAATAACTCTTCAAAAGATTGAATACTTTTATAGCGTGCAATCAGACGGTAAAATTATAAAATTATAAGCAATATTGAACGTTAACTAACGCCTAAATAATTTGAAAGAAGAATTCAAACAAGCTATTGAAAATGCCAAAATTGATAAGGATATTATCAAAAAAACATTTGTAAAATTGAAGCAAAAGAAGCCGAAAGATTTAGATCAAACTTTTCAGACTTTACACACAAAAGTTTTTCAAAAAATTGATTGCTTGGATTGTGCTAATTGCTGCAAAACAACCAGCCCAATATTTCGGGATATTGATATCAAAAGAATTGCGAAATATTTTAGAATGAAAGAAAATCAATTCATTGATCAGTATTTGGTCATGGATACCGATAGCGATTATGTATTAAAGAAATCGCCTTGCAGTTTTCTTGGAAATGATAATAAATGCTCCATCTATGAATATAGGCCGTTAGCGTGTAGAGAATATCCTCACACTGACCGCAAGAATATGCATCAAATTCTCGAACTGACGCAAAAAAATACAGAGATTTGTCCGGCTGTGGCAAAAATCGTAAATGAAATTGTTTTAAAATATAAATAGAGCCAACTATTTTATTCTTATTTTCGTCTAGAACTGTAGAAACATGCAAACTATGAAAATTAATCTGGCAAAATTACTGCTGGCTTTTATTAGCTTATCTCCACTGATTTCATTTGCTCAAAAAGGCAAAGATAGTACCTATACAACAGTAACTGTATCAAATACGGTTGTGAATACATATACTTATCTTTTAGCAAATGCCTCTGCAGGCGGCACATTAATTAATGTCAATAGCAGTGCAATGGCGGGACTACCTTTTACAGGGAATCTTGCTCCTGGTGACCTAATCATGATTATCCAAATGCAAGGAGCAACAATGGACATTGATTTAACTGTTTCATTACCTATTACTAGTAATGGATTTGGTTCAAATTACACCACCCCAAATGGGCATACATATGATGGGAGTTGGCCACAACATCAAGATCTTTGGGGCCAAATAGCTTTTCCGGCAGATTACAATAATGCTGGTAAATTTGAGCTCAGAGAAGTGTTAAGTGTTCCATTAGGAGGAACTACCATCACTTTAACATGTGGATTACAAAATTCTTATACAGCAACTGGACATGTGCAAATTGTGCGGATTCCTAGATTCAAAAATTTAACATTAAATCCAGCAACCTCTATAATTCCATCAGCATGGAACGGGCAGACTGGAGGAGTTGTAGCAATTGAAGTTAATGGGGATTTAGTAATCAATGCTGGAGCAAAAATCTCAGCAAGTGCAATGGGCTCTAGGGGAGCGCTAGCAAATAATCCAGGAATCGGAACAGGTCCAGCAACTTCACATGGTAATCAAAATGGCTATGGGAGTACTTTTTTAGGAACATTTAATGGTGCAGATGGCGCAAGAAAAGGTGAAGGAATTGGAGGTTATACACCTGAATATGTTACTTTATATTCAGAATTTGGACGCAGTGCTCCTGCTAATGGTGGAGGTGGAGGAGGGCATTCAAATTCCGGTGGAGGTGGCGGATCCAATGTAGGCGTTGGCCCTTATACAGGAAAAGGTGTGCCTACAACTTCTTTTGGAAATGGACCTTGGAATTTAGAATTAGCAGGTTTTGGTGGTTCTTCAAGTTCTGGCGGTGGTAGAGGAGGTTATTCATTATCTAATGTAAATCAAAGCCCATTGGTTTTTAAACCAAATTTGGCAAGTTGGGGTGGAAATGCAAGAAGAGAAAATGGTGGATTGGGAGGACATCCATTAGCTTATGATGCAACACGATTATTTTTGGGCGGCGGCGGCGGCGCTGGCGAAGGAGATTCTTTTAATGGAACTAGTGCAAATCAAGCTGGTGCTGGTGGAGCAGGTGGAGGAATAGTTTATGTCGTTTCTTACGGAACTATTAGTGGAACGGGTAGTATAGAATCTAACGGAGCAGTTGGTCAAAATACAAACCCATTAAATCAAGGATTAAGTCCAATTCCTTCAACTTCGAACAAAAAGGGAAATGATGGAGCAGGAGGCGGCGGTGCTGGTGGTTCTATTTATATTAAAAATATCGCAGCAATTCCTGCAACAATTTCAATAACTGCTAATGGAGGCATTGGTGGGAATCAAAATTTAACTTTTGCCGCTCCTGCTGTTTCTGAAGCATCTGGGCCAGGTGGTGGCGGTGGTGGCGGTAATATTACATTTACTTCAGGAACTCCTGTTCAATCTATTATTGGCGGTGTTTCTGGAACATCAAGTTGTTCACCAACTCCTACACAAATCAGTTCATTATTCAACGTGAACGGTGCAACAAATGGAGCAACTGGTGTTATAAATCCTCCTAGTACTATTTTCAATTATACGGCTAATAATGTAAGTATTTGCCAAGGAACAAACCCAACATTGACAGCAGTTGTTACTGGTGTTTTACCTGGAGTTTTAAATTGGTATTCAGTACCATTTGGAGGAACCTCACTTGGTACTGGTTTAACCTATACTATTCCATTGCCGCTTCTTGCCCCAGGAGTTTATACATACTATGTAGGTGTTTGTCCTGGAACATTTAGAATTCCAGTAAAAGTAACTGTTAACCCAAAACCTGTTATTAATGGTGTTGCGGTATTAACGAATCCAAATTGTATTTCCGCAGGTTCTATAACTGGATTAACAGTATCTAGTGGAACACCATCTTTTACTTATTCTTGGAACGGAACAGCAATTGTTGGTCCTGATTATACTAATATTCCGGCTGGAACATATAATTTGACGGTTACAGACAGTAAAGGTTGTACTGCAACTTCAGGACCTTATAATTTAGTTGGTACTTCAGGACCAATTATCAACGCTACTGCAGTAGTTGTAACAAATCAATTGTGCAATGGTACGTTAGGTTCAATTTCAGGAATAACGGCAACTGGTTCAAGTTTAACGTATTCATGGACTAATTCAGGTGGTACGTCCTTAAATGCTACCAATTTAGTGGCTGGCGCATATACGCTGACAGTTACCGATGGGGTGGGATGTACCGCAACATCTGGTCCTTATAATGTTGGCTTTACTGCTGGACCGACAGTTAATGCAAGTGGAATAGTTATTACACCTGAAACATGTGGAAATGCAAATGGCGCTATTTCTGGAATCACTGCAACTGGAACGGGATTAACGTACACATATAATGGGGTTTCGAATCCATCAACGGGTATTTCATCTCAAGTTGGCGGTTCTTATACACTAGTTATTTCAGATGTGAATGGTTGCACCGTTTCGTCTGGTCCTCATGTAATACCTGCCTTTTCGGGACCTACAATTAGTACAATTGGAATTAGCGTATTGAACGAAAATTGCAATCAAGGAAATGGAAGTATCTCTGGCTTAACAATCGTAGGCGGGACTCCAACGTACGCGATTACTTGGTCAAACACATCCCAAACAACCATGGATATTGCGAATTTAGTTTCTGGACAATATACAGTTACTGTGACGGATTTCAATAATTGTGTTGCCACTTCAGGACCTTTTGATATTGCTAATTTATCGGGACCTGTATTAGATGTTACAGGTGTTACTTTACAAAATGAAATATGTAATGGTACAATGGGATCTATCACTGGAATTACAGCAACTGGAACAAATTTAATTTATTCTTGGTCAAATTCTGGAGGTTCATCTATTGATGCTGCGAATTTATCTGCGGGCTCATATACGTTAACTGTTTCGGATGCAGCTGGTTGTTCTGTAACTGCTGGTCCTTATTTGATATCGTATGTTGCCGGTCCAACTTTGGATGCTACGGGAATAGTAATAAATCAAGCAACGTGTGGCCTTACCAATGGTTCAATAACTGGAATCACGTCAACCGGAACAGGTTTGTCATATTCATGGAACGCTTTGGCAAGTGCAACTTTGAATTTAACCAATCAAAATGGAGGGAATTATACGCTTGTTGTGACAGATGTAAATGGTTGTACCGCTTCAACTGGCCCTCATATTATCCCAACAATAACGAGTCCTACAATTTCTATAGCTAGCAGTATTATCGTTCCTGAAAACTGTAATTTGGCTAATGGAAGTATTACGGGGATTTCAATTTCAGGAGGAAGTCCAGGCTATACTTATGCATGGACTGGAACTTCTCAAACTACTTTAGATATTACAAATTTATCAGCTGGAAGTTATTCCTTAACAGTTACAGATTTGAATGGATGTATTGTGAATGGAGGACCTTATTCAGTTACAAATTCAGGTGGACCAAATTTAGATGAATCAAATGTTGTTATTACAAACTTACTTTGTGATGGAACTCTTGGAGCAATTTCTGGAATTACATCTTCTGGAACAGGATTAATTTATAGCTGGTCAAATGGAGGAGGAAGTGCACTTGATGCTTCAGGTTTAGCAGCAGGAACTTACGTTTTAACAGTAACTGATGGGAATGGCTGCACATACAACTCTTCTCCATATGTAATAAATCCTCTAGTTCCTTTCGATATGGATTTATTAGGAATTTTAGTTACTCAAACTTCTTGTACATCAAACACTGGAACTGTTTCTGGGATTACAATTGTTGGAGGCGTTAATCCAGTAGTTTCGTGGACAAATAGCGCTGGTACATATAGCGCAACTACATTGGATATAATTAATCTACCTTTTGGTACTTATACAATTACTGCGAGTGATGATCAAGGATGTTCTGAATCATGGACGATCTATATTACTCAATTAAATGCCCCAATGATTGATTTAAGTTTGATGGTACTTTCTCCTGAACATTGCGGACAAAGTGATGCGTCAATAACAGGTGTTTCTGCGGTTGGAGGATTTGGAGCATATACCTATATGTGGAACAATGATCCACTTATAAATACTGCTGATTTAACAAATCTTGCTGCTGGTGATTATGTTTTGACTGTGACAGATATTGCGGGTTGTTTTGATCAACAAACAATTACTGTTACTGGTTCAACTTTACCTATTATTTCAATAAATAATCTAGTCGTAAATCAAATTACATGTCTAGTCAACGGTTCAATCTCAGGTATTCAAGTTGCCGGAGCGCAACCTATTACTTATTCCTGGACAGGAACCTCTCAAACAACGCTGGATATTTCAAATTTAACTGCAGGAAGTTACACTTTAACTGCTACAGATAATTTTGGTTGCACAAGTTCTTATGGACCAGTTATTTTTGCTGATCCAATTCCTCCAGTTGCTTCATTCACGTGGAGTCCAAATGTTGCTGTCTTATTTCAAAATGTTGATTTCACGAACACATCAACAGGATCAGCTTTAACATCAACTTGGACTATTGACGGCCAACAATTTATCACTAATAATGCCCAATATGCATTTAATAATATAGGCGATTTTGTTGTTACATTGGAAATCGTAGATGGAAATGGTTGTATTTCTAGTATTTCAAATCCAATAGCGGTATTTGGAGATTTAGTGATTCCAAATGTTGTTACAGCTAACGAAGATGATGTAAACGGGAAGTTTTTAATTAAAGGATTAAAACCAAATTCAAACTTGGTTATTATGAATAGATGGGGTGAGGTTGTGCTGGATACGGATAATTACCTGAATGATTGGGGCGGCAAAGATAAATCAGGCAAAGATTTGATAGAAGGCGTTTATACATACCTTTTAAAAGAGCCAGATGGTAATTTAAAACATGGCATTGTTCATTTGATTCGCTAGAAATGATTAATTTGATTTAGTTTGTTGTTAAACTGGAATACATAAATGATAGATACAATAAATAGTGTAATTGCTTCTGATATCAGAAATTCATATTTAAGGTATCTAGAGAAATTTTCGATTGAAGAACAGCGAAGTATTGCAGTGAATCATTTTGGTGTTTTTTCTCAAGATTTGATTAATAGTATTGCCAATGGTGTCGAAGAAATTATGATTTCTAGCGGAGATACTAAAAAGGTAATAAAACGTGTTTTTTCAATCTTAATCGAAGGCCTTCAAAACATTCGTTCACATGGGGAAAAGGATGAATTAAACAGGCAATTGGCCTTCTTGTTTCTTTGTAAAAATACGGCGTCTTATAAAATAGTTTTTGGAAACATTATACAGAATGAAGACCGAGAGAATCTAATTGAATATTTAGAAAGAATTAATCGACTTGAAAATCAAGAATTAAAAGATTTATATATTAATGTTCTCACCAATGGATTTTTGTCTTTAAAAGGTGGAGCAGGATTGGGTTTCTTAATGATGCGAATTAAATCAGAAAATACGTTGAATTATTCAATTGAAAATTTAGACAGTACTAAATCACTTTTTATGGTTGAGGTAGTTTTAAAACGTGATTTGCAATAAGGTTATTTGAAATGTCAGATATTTGACCAACATTGAATTCAATGAATATTTAACGCTTAATTCTGCAGTGCTTAAATAGTTGTTTTCAGTAAAAAATATTTTTTTCTCCTACTAATTTGGATGACAATCTCTGACGCACTTCCAAATTATTTTTATCTCATTTGAGAGAACAATTTTTGTGCTAGTTCTTTCTGCTTGGTTTCCTATTGCTCATAAATTCACCGCAAAAGAACAATTATAATGAATCAATTACACGCGTATAGGTAATTAGTCAGTAATACAAAAGTAACTATGCCAGAAAGTTATTTTTCCAAAGAAAATTAAACTTCCCCCAAAAGACAATCACACTATTTAAAAATTTTAATATAGTGTGATTAAATGAAATTATAGTGTATCAACCTTAGCAACAGTCATTTTTAAAGTACTCATATCTGTTATGCGTAATAAATAACTTTCTGCTGGGTATTCAGTTAAATCAAAATTTAACGTTGTATTAGGTTCAAGATTAAAGTCCATAATCGTCTTACCGTTCTTGTCTTTTAAATTTACTGCATACGCATTGTTTGAATTACTAGACATTATAGTAAGACTTAAAAAATCAAATTTTGATTCTAAATGAACATCAAGTGAAGTTTCAAGCTCATCAATTAATTTAGTTAAAACAAATGCGCTTTTTTCATCTTCATTATCTACAATTGTAGTTTGTGCCATTGACTTAGTCTCAGAATAAAATGAAGTGTTATTTTGAGCATTTGCAGATGCAGTTAATAAAATAAATAAGCTTCCTAATAAGTAAATCTTTTTCATAATTTTCGTTTTTTCAATTTGTATGGGTCAAAGAAAGGTAAGATCTTCTTTGTACTTATTTATTTTTAGTCAATTAAAATCAAAATACATGTAATTCAATAAGTTGAACTAAGTGTTTATACTTACCTATTTTATTTTTGTTTCATTTTTGTTAAATGGAAAATAAAATAATACCTTTGTTTGGAATTATTCTAAATAAGGATGAAGCAAGAAATAAAATTATCTCAGAACAAAATGCAAGAGTTTACTTCCTGTTCAAATTGTGCTTGCGATAAGAAAAAAGATTGTTGTAAGAAATACAAGAAGCATGGTGTTCACTGTAAAAAGTGCCCAAAATTGTAATGCTTTTTAATTCTTTCTATATCTTTGGTTTATGAGATATTTCTTATGCCTAACGATATTATTTCTTTTTATTTCAAAATTTGCAAGATCTCAAGACTCTATAAAGAATTCAATTAGTACCCAATTTGGAATGACGCGTCTTGATTTTTTTACTGGAGTTCGTTTTGCCCGAACTTATAAAAAGTGGGTCCCATTTTCTTCTGCTGAAATTGGGATTAATCGGACAATCTTCCAATCTCGTTTTTATCCTAAGGTTGAAATTGGTTGTTCTTATTTTTGTGTAAATAAAAATAAATTTAAAGTTGGACCTCAATTATCTTTTGCGCATTCACTCTTAAAAGTGAATTCAACTTCCAGTCATTTCAATCAATGGAATGAGGTTTTTATTGGAACACGTATAGAAATTGGTTCCAAAATCCGCTTTTCCATCGAAGTAAATGGAGGTTTATTAAATGAACGGTTTTACAACCAAATCAGCAATAAAAAGGAAGGTGTCAATTCTTTGGGGTTTAATGCGAATATCGGTGTGATGTATGTTTGGTAAAATACTTTTAATAGTGCTTTTGTTGGTGTCTTGTTCTAAGAAAAAAGAATTTACACACATTAAAGTAGTTGGACATGCTGCAACTGGTTTAGAAATCTTGAATTCAGTGTATCACGATAATTCGAAAGAAGCTATTGAATTTGCACTTTCAATGGAAGGATGTGATGGCATTGAAATCGATATTCAACTTTCTGCAGACGGGACATTGTGGTTGTTTCATGATGATCACTTGGATGATGAAACAAATGGCAATGGCTGTGTAAATGATTTAACGGATATTGAATTGTCTGATATTGAGTATAAAACGATTCACAAAGAAAAACTAACCTGTTTAAAAGACTTAGACTTTACATTATTCAAAGGGAAAGAGTTGTTTTTAGACTTACGCCATTATACAGCCTGCACAGGAGCTTTTGTCAATGTTAATCAAGTAATTTCAGACTTAAATGAACTTGGTCTACAAAACAAAACGGATTTTACTGTTCATTGTGTTTTGTCATATGATCAATGGATATCTCCGTTTATTGACGCAGGTTATAAGGTTAATTATTCTATTTTTAATCTGAATGAATTTGATATATATAATAACACGTTTCCTTCAATTTCAGGATATGTAGTGCGTAACAGTGATTTTGATAAAAATGAAATTGAAATAATAAAGAACGCAAATAAAGATCTTTATATCTTTGAAATTCGCTCTCCAAAAGGAATTCGTTCCGCTTTAAATAAAAATCCTAATGCAGTAATAACGGATGATATTCGTGCAACTCTAATTGAAAAGTACTAATGGCAAAAAAGGAAAAATTAAACATCGTATATTCTACAAACCCAAATTTTCAATATGAATTTGAGGAAGAAGAAAGTGTAGAGTCAAAACCCAACAACCAACAGAAATTATATGTTTCAATAGATAAGAAACAACGCGGTGGTAAAGAAGTGACATTGGTGGAAGGATTTGTTGGTCCTGAAGAAGAATTGAAAGAATTAGGTAAATTGCTAAAAAGTAAATGTGGCGTAGGTGGTTCTGTCAAAGACAATGAAATTTTAATTCAAGGAAACTTCAAAGACAAAGTCTACGATTTACTAGTAAAAGAAAATTATAAAGTCACGAAAAAAGGTGGGTAAAAAAATCGGTCTTCAACTAATTCAGTTGAACATGCCAAAAGAACGAATTGAAGACCGATTAACCTAAACCAAAAACAAACGAAAACAATTTGTGGAAAATTGTATTTCGCTACCACTACTGCAATAAAGTTAGTAAGCCATTCATGCAATTTTCCCAAAATAACTTCAACTGTGCTATTTATTGATTGAAGAGAATGGATTTTAAAAGGAATGGGATTTTGGAGGCGTATATTGGGATATTTAAAAGTGTAATAATGGATAAGTTTAATCTTATAATCGTGTTACATTAAAAAGTTTTTATCGTTATCTTTGTTTATGGGTTTACTATTAATCCATTTTTTAAAAAATATAGCAACACAATAAAATTTAGATTATGGCATATACATTTCATATAAGCGATATTTCAAATCCAGAAGCAAAAGCTTTTTTGGAATATGCAAGATCTTTAAAATTTGTTGTGATTGATGAAGAAGAAATATCTTTAAGTCAAGAACAAAATGAAGCAATTGATGAAGCTAGAATATCGATAAAAGACAATGGAGGAAAACCTCATAAGGAAGTCATAACCCAATTGAAAAAAAAGTATCCAAATGCATTTCGTTCATGAAAATCATTTGGTCAGAAAAAGCCGAAGAAGACTTTAAACAGAATATTGAATACCTATTCCAAGAATGGAATGAAGAAGTAGTTAAAAATTTTACTTTTGAAGCGGAGAGAGTATTAAAAATCATCGAAATAACACCAAGAGTATTTCAAAAGCACCAGAAAAAAAACGTTTATATTGTTCCCATCATAAAACAAATCACTTTGTTTTATGATGTAAAAAGAAAGGAAATTCAATTGCTCCGTTTTTGGAATAATTTTAAAAATCCCAGGAAATTATGTCTAAAGTGAAACCTTTCGTCATATCTCTTATTTATATATTGATTGTTCAGTATACTTTTTGACAATTCCATCCAGTCCCGAAAATGGAAGTTGATCTAAGTTTTTTAACAGATAAAGAATTTAGGAAACAAATTAAATCTTTTAGTATTTCTGAATTGATCACAGTAAAAGAGTTTAATGAATATTTAGTATCAGTAGAAAGTGATTCTTTGATAGCTTTAAAAAATGATATTAATTCTTGGGATTTTAACCGAATTGAAATTAAAGAAGATTTCTTTTTTAACAAAGACATTCTATTGTCTGACATACGACAAGTGGCAATTAGCTTTTATAGAAATAAAGGAGATGAAAAACCATCGTACACATTATTTTATCCACATACAAGAGCTATTCTGGCTAAATTTAAATATGAAATAACAAGTTTGAACGACCTGAAGAATTTAGATGATTTTTTCTTCTTTCATGAGTATAGTGGCGAAATTGTGAATTGTTCCTCTGGTTTTGGAAAACATTTTAGTAATGATCCTAATTGTATATACGATATTAAAAAAATCATGACTGAACACGATCTTTGGATCTCTTTTGGCAGATAATACTTAAATCAAAAAAGTAGATTTTTATCGTTTTTAAACTTTTAGCCACTTTTCCATCTACATTTCTTCAAAAAACAAGAAAAAGATTTCCAAAGTTCGAAGCTATAAAATGAAAACTCTTATCTTTGTTGAAATGGAAAAGCAAGTCATTCTAAACAAACGACATTTTGAATTAACACTCAATAGACTTTGCTATCAACTTATTGAATCTCACAGTGATTTCTCGAATACCGTTTTAATTGGACTTCAACCCAGAGGTGTAAACGTTGTTGCACGTTTGAAATCCCAATTAGAAGAAATTCTTGGGAAAGAAATAGTGTGCGGAAATCTTGACATTACCTTTTATCGTGATGATTTTAGAAGAAGAGAAAAACCATTGATTCCTAGTGCAACAAACATCGATTTCGTCATTGAAAATAAAAATGTTGTTTTGGTAGATGATGTGCTTTATACTGGAAGAACAATTCGGTCAGGTTTGGATGCATTATTGGCGTTTGGTCGACCAAAAAAAGTTGAATTACTCGTGTTAATCGATCGCCGTTTTCAAAGAGATTTACCAATTCAAGGTGATTATGTTGGAAAATCAGTCAATACCTTGAATTCTGAAAGAGTATCGGTTGAATGGAAAGAAATAGAAGGAGAAGATAAAGTAGTTTTATACACAGCAGAAACAAATGAATAATTTAAGTGTAGAACATCTTACGGGGATAAAAGACCTGACGCGTGAGGATATCGAATTGATATTCACAACAGCTGATAGTTTTAAAGAGGTAATTAATCGCCCAATAAAAAAGGTGCCATCTCTGCGCGATATGACGATTGCCAATTTATTCTTTGAAAATTCAACACGAACAAGGCTTTCATTCGAATTAGCTGAAAAAAGATTGTCGGCCGATGTTGTCAATTTTAGCGCTTCAAGTAGTTCTGTGAAAAAAGGAGAAACCTTGATTGATACGGTGAATAACATCTTATCGATGAAGGTTGATATGGTGGTAATCAGACATCCAAATCCTGGTGCAGCCAAATTTCTCTCAGAACGAATCAATGCGAAAGTAATCAATGCTGGAGATGGAACGCACGAACATCCAACACAAGCTTTATTAGATGCTTATTCTATTCGTGAACGTTTTGGTTCATTGGAAGGAAAAAAAGTAGTAATTGTTGGCGATATCTTGCATTCTCGTGTTGCACTTTCAAATATATATTGCCTACAAAAAATGGGTGCTGAAGTAATGGTTTGTGGACCAACAACACTGATTCCAAAATATATTCATGAATTAGGAGTAAAAGTAGAACATAATCTGCGCGCTGCATTGGAATGGTGTGACGTTGCAAATATGTTACGAATTCAATTAGAACGACAAGACATAAAATTCTTTCCGTCCCTGCGCGAATATTCGATGCAATTTGGATTGACAAAAGAAATATTAGATTCATTACCAAGAGAAATTATCGTAATGCATCCTGGTCCAATCAACCGTGGAGTAGAAATAACAAGCGATGTTGCGGACTCTAAACAGTCAATCATTCTTCAACAAGTGGAAAATGGCGTTGCTGTTAGAATGGCCGTGATTTATTTGTTAGCATCGAAAATTGAACGTCAATAAATTTTTGTTACATTTGAACAAACAGAACACAATGAATTTCGAGTCTACTCAAAATAAAAATGAAGCGGTTGTAAAAACGAACGTTGATAAACTTGACGCTTCAAACGCTCCTGAATTAAAAGCAGAATTGCTTTTGTTGAATAAAAATGGCGTGAACAATATTGTGATTGATATGAGTGCCACAAAATATTGTGATTCTTCTGGTTTGAGTGCTATTTTAACTGCAAATCGTTTGTGTAAAGACACCAATGGTAAATTTGTCTTATGCGGCTTGCAAGATAATGTGACAAAATTGATTCATATTTCACAATTGGATAAAGTTTTATCAATTTCATCCAGCCAAAAAGAAGCACTCGAAGTAATTCATTCGTGAGTTTTGAAGTAACAATTCTAGGGAGTGGAGCAGCTGTTCCAACTTTAAGAAGAAATCCAACATCCCAATATTTAGTTTGCAATGATCGTCATATCTTAATTGATTGCGGCGAGGGAACACAAATGCAAATGCGAAAATTTGGAATTAAGTTTCAACGAATTAATCACATTTTAATTTCCCATCTGCACGGCGATCATTTTTTTGGACTCGTTGGTCTTTTGAGTACGATGCATTTAATGGGCAGAGACAAAGGAGTCACGATTTATGGTCCTCATGAATTGGAACTAATCGTACGGTCACAATTAGAAGTTGGTGGCGGAAAGCTTAATTTTGATTTAGTTTTTGTCGCAATAAATGGAGATGAATCAAAATTATTATTTCATGATAAATTAATTGAAATTCATACATTTCCTTTAAAACATCGAATTCCAACGAATGGGTTTTTAATCAAGGAAAAATTGAAAGAACGCCAATTGTTAAGTGATGCTATAAAAGGCGCAGGACTGAAATTGGGATATTTGCCACGACTTAAAAAAGGAGAGGATGTGATCGATGAAAATGGCAATCTTTTTTCTTTTGATGAATTTACAGCTCCACCGAAGCCAAGTCATTCGTATGCTTATTGCTCAGACACCACTTATTGGGAAACAATTATTCCTTTTATTGAAAATGCGACGGTCCTTTATCATGAAGCAACTTTTACTGAAAAAGATAAGGAACGTGCAAAAGCTACATTCCATAGTACAGCTTCACAAGCAGCTAGAATAGCTGCTAAGGCGAATGTGTATAAATTGCTTTTAGGACATTTAAGCGCTCGCTACGATTCAACAGATGTTCATTTGAGTGAAGCTAAAGTAATTTTTAATAATTCTACCGTTGTCGAAGATGGAGAAAAATACATTATTTCTCAATAAGCTTTTCAACCTTAAAGCGTTCAAAAGTCCTGATAACTTCCTGTTAAACATCAGCTTCCTGTACTTATATTTGTTTGTTATGCATTAATGCGTTTTAATACCGATGCTGTTTTCAATATAGTTGTCTCATTAAAATGGAAAACTATTTTCAAACTATATCGGCATTATACTCAAACGATAAGTGTTTTGAATTACAATACATGTAGTATAAATGGCTGAAAATCAATATACGGAAGACAATATTCGTTCCCTCGATTGGAAGGAACATATTCGGTTGCGTCCAGGAATGTACATCGGGAAGCTTGGCGATGGCGCTGCGGCAGATGATGGTATTTATATTCTTGTAAAAGAGGTAACGGATAACTGTATTGATGAGTTTGTCATGGGAAATGGTAAACGGATCGATATTAAAGTTCGAGAAGGAAAAGTTACTGTTCGTGATTACGGACGTGGAATTCCATTAGGTAAAGTAGTTGAAGTTGTTTCAAAAATGAATACCGGAGGGAAATATGATTCAAAAGCATTTAAAAAATCGGTAGGTTTAAACGGTGTCGGTACAAAAGCTGTAAATGCTTTGTCGTCGCATTTCATGGTTTATTCTGTTCGTGAAGGAAAAAAGAAACAAGCATCTTTCTCAAAAGGAGAGCTTATCGAAGATTTAGCAATCGTTGATACGGATGAACAAAATGGAACATACGTTGAGTTTATTCCTGATGAGACCATCTTTAAGAAGTACGCTTTTAAAACACCGTATATTGAGAAAATGATGTGGAATTATTGCTACCTGAATAGAGGTTTAGCAATGTATTTCAACGGAGAAAAATTTCAATCGAAAGATGGATTAAAAGACCTTCTTGAGAACAATATGGATGGTGATCCATTGTACCCAATTAT
>CANNKP010000036.1 GCA_947505255.1 Flavobacteriales bacterium | reverse complement strand
TTAAAGAAGTCAATTAATTTCAATTGTTTCACCTAAAAACTTTGGAGAAACATTGAATTTTACTTCAAAATAGGCTTTAACACAAGCGAAATATTCGCGAAACTTAGTTTTAACGCCATTCATCTTTTTAACATCAGTGGCATTATAACCATACGCTTCTATTCCAAATCGTCGTGCGATATAAACAGCTCTTTGATTGTGGAACTTCTGAGAAACGACAATAAATGTATTTTGTCCAAAGATTTTTTTTGCGCGAATTACGGAGTCATACGTATCAAAACCTGCATAATCCAGAAATATTTTATCTTCTGGAATTCCCCGTAAAATAAGCTCTCTTTTCATGTCTTCTGGCTCGTTGTAAGAATTAGTGCCGTTATCTCCACTTATTAACACAAATTGAATTTTATCAGATTCAAATAAACGCACACATGCATTTATTCGGTTAAAAAAATATTCATTTGGAGAACCTCCTTTTAGATTTCTACTTGTTCCTAACAATAAACAAGTTTTCACTTTTGGTAGATCTTCTAAATCACTGCTAATGAAATTTTTACTTTCAAAATACACGGAAAAATTAGACCAAAAGACAAAGAAAATACTAACTCCAAAAACTAATTTAATCCAAGTTGAAAACTTAATTTCCCGAAATTTTGAAGATAAATTCATTTGTTACACACTTATTATTGAACCAAAAGTACATAATCATGTACAGTCAAAAAAAAAATCATGAAAAAGATATCTAGTATTGCAGTTTTAATGTTGATTTTGTTTCAGGTTCGTGCAAATGACAAAGAAATAATTAAATCAACAATCTCAGAGGTTACAGTTTATGCTCAAGGAGCTCAACTATTTCAAAAAGCATCGTATTCAGTTAAACCAGGAATTACAGAAGTAATTATTGAAGGAATTAGTCCATTTATTGATGCGAATAGTTTACAAGTAAAAGCGACAGGAAGCGTTGTAATAATTGATTCGAAATATTCTCTCTATTATCCAAAACCTGAACAAACTAATCTAGAAGGATTGCCTTTAAAAATAAGACGCGATATTCAATTATTAGAAGATTCCTTGAAATATATAGGTTATGACATTCTGGATATTCAAGATGAAATTGATGTCATGTTAGCATCTAAAAATATTCTTGCGAATAACGGTGCAATTCGTGGCCAAGGAAAAGTAAATGATTCTATCAATTTATTGAAACAAGCACTGGATTATTATACAATCAAAATGACTGAAATCAATAAAAAACTTCAGGTTTTAAATCGTAAAAAAGCAGAGAAACTTGAAAAGAAAAATGGAATGAACGACCGTCTTTTGAAGCTAAAACAGCATCAAAGTAGCGATGGAATAGACCCGAAAGATCAAGGTCCGATACATAGAATTACTGTTACAGTTTCTTCAAAAGAAATTGTCTCTGGGAAAATGAGTATTTCTTACCTGGTAGCCAATGCTGGTTGGGTTCCAATGTATGATTTGCGAAGCGATGGTTTAACATCAAAAATAAATCTTACGTACAAGGCACAAGTCTTTCAAAATTCAGGATTAGACTGGGACAACATTAAACTGAACATTTCAACAAATAATCCTTATCAAAATAAAACAAAACCAACTTTGCATCCTTGGTATATTGATTATTACACCTATCGAAATGATGGTTACAACAACAATACGCCACAATCCGCTATGAAGAAAGAAATGGATACAAAGGGTTATGCTTATTCCAATACAATTGCAACGGAAGAAGAATTATCTGTAATTGGTCAAACATCCGATCAGTTCGTTTCAACGATACGTCAATTGACTTCAATGGAATTTCAAATTGATCTTCCTTACTCAATTAAATCGAATAATGAGCAGCATATGGTCTTGATAAAAGTAGCCGATTTGGATGCTAACTACAAATACTATAGTGTTCCCAAGATGGACAACTCAGTTTACCTTGTTGCAGAACTTTCAAAATTGGACGAACTTGGATTAGTTCCAGCACAGGCAAATATTTTCTTTGATGGCAGTTATATTGGTGAAACGTATATTGATCCAACAACAATGCAAGACACCATGTATCTTAGTCTTGGCAGAGATCCAAACATTGTAATCAAAAGATTACTTGTTAAAAAAGAGTGTAAGGAGAAAGTTATTGGAGATAAGATTGAAAAAACCATGGCTTATTCCATTGAAATTAAGAATTTAAAAGCAATTGGTATTGACTTAATTATTCAAGATCAAATTCCAATTACAACCAATTCAGATATTACAATTGAATCCGTTGATTTAGGAAAAGGAAATTTAGATCCGCTGAGTGGTATAATTGAATGGAAACTAAATTTAAAAACAAAAGAAACGAAATTATTTAATTTCAATTATAAAGTCAAATACAACAAGGACATGAATATTGCTCTTTAAAATCATAAGGCTGTCAGAAATGGCAGCCTTTCTTTTTGCTTTGAAACAATTATAAAACTGAGGTGTTATATTTGTAGA
The DNA here is from genome assembly GCA_947505255.1 of Flavobacteriales bacterium. Classification (GTDB taxonomy): domain Bacteria; phylum Bacteroidota; class Bacteroidia; order Flavobacteriales_D; family Crocinitomicaceae; genus M0103. The sequence goes on along the minus strand of CANNKP010000036.1, from coordinate 16,789 downwards.
ATAAATTACAACATGAAACAATTCGAAATTCCAGAATTTTACCGTTCTCCTATCATCAGTAAGGTGAAAGAAAAAAGGAAAATTGAAGATCCAAGAAAAAAAGATTTCTCACCAAGCTTGCTCGATTTCGGGAAAATTAAGTTTTACATCTCACGTCATTTTGGCTTTTGTTATGGTGTTGAAAATGCAATTGAAATTTCATATAAAGCAATTCTAGAGAACCCTGACAAACGTATTTTATTATTGAGTGAAATGATTCATAATCCAGCTGTAAATAAAGACCTTACGAGTCATGGGATTAAATTTATTCAAGATACAGATGGTACTCAATTAATTCCTTGGGAAAACATTAATTGTGAAGACATCGTTATTATTCCTGCATTTGGAACAACTGTTGAAATTGAAACTATTTTATCGGCTATCGGTGTTGACGTAAAACACTACAATACCACATGTCCTTTCGTTGAGAAAGTATGGAATCGTTCTGAACGATTAGGGAAAGATAAACACACCGTTTTAATACACGGTAAATACAACCACGAAGAAACACGTGCAACTTTTTCACGTAGCAAAGAAAATGCTCCTGTGCTAATTTTAAAAGATATAACAGAAGCAAAATTCTTAGGTGAAATTATTCTTGGGACCCAACCAATAGATCAGTTTTATACATTTTTCAATGGAAAATATTCTGAAAATTTCAATCCTTTAACCGATTTAAATAAAATTGGTGTCGTGAATCAAACTACAATGCTAGCGACCGATACGCAAGAAATAACGGATTACTTGCGCAGTGTAATGCTTGGTAAATACGGTGAATCTGAAATTAAAAACCACATTGCTGACACAAGAGATACGTTATGTTATGCCACAAATGACAACCAAACTGCGACATATGGACTTCTTGAAAAAGAAGCTGACTTAGCTATTGTTATTGGAGGGTATAACAGTTCAAATACAACTCATTTGGTTGAACTTTTAGAACAGAAGTTTCCAACTTACTTTATAAAATCTAAGGAAGAAATTAATTCTCTGACATCAATTAATTCATTTAACATTCACTCAAAAACACTGGAAACTTTGACCAATTTCTTGCCAGACAATAAAAATGATGTTACACTTATTTTAACATCTGGTGCTTCGTGTCCAGATTCAATCGTAGATGGAGTTATTCAACGAATTTTAGAATTAACGCAAACTTCAATTTCAATTGAAGAAGCTCTAAAAAATCATTTTCTTCAGTAGTTCAAGAATAAAGAGGATATTGATTGCTAATCAGTCTTCTTTCATTATTTTTAGTCTTAAAAATTAGAGCTCAATGGAACGCTTCATCAACATTTTAATAATCGATGATGATCATAAAAATCAAAAAGGACTGAAAGAAATTTTATCAGGAGGGGGAAATAATGTGCTGCTCGCAGATTCTATTGATAAAGCTTTGCCACTATTAAAACAAAAAGAAATTGGGATTTTATTGATTAACATTGATAATCCATTTTTCGGTGGAATTGAATTATTGCAATCATTGAAAGAAATTAGTTCAGTTAAAAACATGTATAAAATTGTTCTTACTGCCGACTCTACTTCTGGTGCAAAAATGGTCAAAGGATTAAATGAAGGCGCTGTAGATTATATTACAATCCCTTTCAACCCAAATCTTATTCAAGCAAAAATTGAGGTTTTCAAATCTTTATTTTACAAAGACCAACGAATAAATCAATTACTTAATAATATTTTTCCAGCAACAGTTCTAGAAGACTTAAGTGCTAACAAAGCCTTTTCTCCAAGAAGATTTGAAAATGGTATCGTTCTATTTACTGATTTTGTTGATTTTTCTTCCAAAGCAAAAGATATTAAACCTATTCGTTTGCTTAAAAAGCTAGAATATTATTTCAATCAATTCGATGTAATAATTGAGCGTTATAAACTTGAGAAAATCAAAACAATTGGTGATGCATATATGGCACTCGCTGGAGTTACAGAACAGCATGAAGAGCCAGCAATAAGAGCTTGTTTGGCTGCAATAGAAATCAGAGATTTCTTAAGAAATGAACAGGATATTGCACGAGCAATGAATAGAGATTTTTGGGAAATTAGAGTAGGACTTCACATGGGGCCATTAGTTGCTGGAATTATCGGGTCGAGTAAAATCAGCTTTGACGTTTGGGGTGACACAGTTAATATTGCAGCTAGAGCTGAACAAGGCAGTAAACCTGGATATATTACTATAACAAAAGAAATTGCAAATAAGGTTTCAAATTTCATGAATTTAGATTCTCGCGGAGCTGTTAGTATTCATAAACGAGGAGGAAGTATTGAAATGTTCTATCTAAATGATATTAAGTTAGACTATTGTTTATATGGCGAAGGGAAAATAGCTGCAACTCAATTGAGGGTGAAATGTGGGCTCACATCAATTGATTTTGAACACATGCGCAATGATATCACAAATCGCTTAAAAGCGCTCTTGCCAGAAGAGGTAATCTATCATGATATTTCACACACCTTAAATGTTGAAAAGGCCGCCATTCGAATAGCGAAATTAGAGGGAATTGGGGAAGATGACGTTTTATTATTAAAGACCGCTGTTCTTTATCATGACGCTGGATACATTCTTCAACATCATTCAAATGAAGAATTTGCAATAAAGATGGCTGAAAATAATTTACCTAAATTTGGCTATACAGCAGAGCAAGTTAAAATTATTACAAATATTATCCAATCAACAATTTCTGATGCTATTCCTAAAACAATTTTAGAGAAAATAATGTGCGACGCTGATCATGATTATTTAGGGAGAGCCGATTATTACAATGTTGCGAAGAAATTACGCTTGGAAATGGAGAATTTTGGAGAAAATATGAGTGAGTTAGAATGGATCAAATATCAATTACATTATCTTGAAAATGTTCATAGATATCATACAGAAACTGCTAAAAATATTCGATTACAAAGTAAGAAAGTGCGCATAACCGAGCTACAAGAACAATTAGAACATCTGAAATAAAAAAATATGAAAATTTACACAAAAAAAGGTGACACAGGGTCAACAGGATTAATTGGTGGTACAAGGATATTAAAAAGTTCATTACGCATTGAATCTTATGGAACTATTGACGAATTAAATTCTTCTATAGGCTTAGTTAAAGACCAAGAAATTAGTGCGCTATATAAAAAACAATTATTGGAGATTCAAGATCGTTTATTTACCATAGGTTCTAGCTTGGCCTCTGACCCCCATAAATCGAAAATGAACCTGCCCGATTTGCATGAAGCAGATACTAATTTATTGGAAAATTGGATGGATGAAATGGAAAAGGAATTACCTGAAATGAAAAGTTTCATTCTACCTGGTGGACATACAACCGTTTCATTTTGTCATTTATCTCGATGTATTTGTCGAAGGGCTGAAAGAATAATTGTTGATTTAGATCAAAATGATTTCGTTGCTCCTGAAGTAATTGTATATATCAACAGATTAAGTGATTATCTCTTTGTTTTAGGTAGAAAAATCGCACAAGATTTAGGAATTGAAGACCAACCTTGGCATCCAAGAATGTGAAAAATGCAAAAATGTTAATAAAACATTTTCAATCTTTTAGCTCAGTAATTTGGAAAGTTTGAAAATAAAATTACTTTTGCGCCAATCAAACAATTTAAATTAGAGGAAAGATGTACTGGACATTAGAATTAGCATCATATATGGAAGACGCTCCATGGCCTGCAGCGAAAGATGAATTAATCGATTTTGCTATTAGAACAGGAGCTCCTCTCGAAGTAGTTGAAAACTTACAAGATTTAGAAGACGAAGGTGATATTTATGAAAGTATTGAAGAAATATGGCCAGATTATCCTTCAAGAGAAGATTTTCTTTTCAACGAAGACGAATATTGATTTGAATCCCATCCGTCAGCTGACGGATGGGATTTTTTTTGCTTAAAAATTCGTAACTTTCACATATGAATTTTTTAGGTCATCTATATTTTTCTAATAATAACATTGAATTGATGTATGCCAATCTATACGGTGACCACATCAAAGGTAGAAATTTAGACCACCTTCCTAATGTTGTTCAAAAAGGCATAAAACTTCATCGTTCAATTGATAATTACATTGACCATCATCCTAAAGTTATAGAATTGATGCATCAATTGTATCCAGAATTACCAAAAGTAACTGGAATTGCAATCGATCTTTTTTTTGATTATTTATTAGCTAAAAATTGGGCTAATTATCATTCACAGCCATTTGAAATTTTTCTTCATGAATTTTACTCCTACGAACCGATATATTGGAATGATTATTCGAATGAATACAAGGAATTCATTGTCAAAATGAGAACTTTTAAATGGATGAATTATTATAAAGAATTTGAAGGTTTGAAAAAATCCTGCGAGGGTGTTTCTGCTCGATTATCATTCCCCAACGAATTAGTTAATGCACCAAACGTTTTTTTGAAACATGAAAAAATAATTACTAGTTGTTTTAAAGAATATATGAAGGAAGCCATTCATTTTTTTGACCAAAAAGAAAATAACAATTAAAGCTTGTGTTATTTTTTTTGTAATTTGCGTTCATTATTCATTTTAAATGAAAATAAAAAAAACAAATTTATATAAAATACTACTAATCTGTCTTGTACTTCTGGCAGTAATAAACTGCACCAGTAATAACAACAAGGATAAGAATAATGAAGCCGCAGTTGAATACCCGTCCACGTCCATAGATTTAGCAGAGATTTTAAAAAAAGGTAAATTAACCGTTCTAGCTGAGAATAGTTCAACCTCTTTTTTTATATATCGTGGAAAAAAAATGGGTTTTGAGTATGAATTACTAAAAGAATTTGCCAACGAACTTGGTGTAGCTTTAGAAGTAAAAATTGTAAACAACCTTGATGACTTAATTCCAATGCTTAACAACGGTGAAGGCGATATTATTGCTTGTAATTATACAATTACACGTGATAGAAAAAAACAAATTGACTTTTCAATACCTTACATTAAAACACCGCAAGTACTCATCCAGAGAAAACCTAAAGACTGGGAAAAAATGACAGCGGATCAAATTAACTCTTTCTTGGTTCGAGATATTTCTGAATTAGCGCATAAAAAAGTCCATGTTTGGAAAAATTCAAGTAATTATCAACGTTTAATTCACTTACAAGATGAAATTGGAGATACCATTTATATTGAAGAAGAAGAAGGATTAATTAGTACTGAAGAGCTAATCGAAATGGTTTCTGAAGGATTAATTGATTATACGGTGACAGAAGAAAACATAGCGAAAGTAAATAATCGCTTTTTTGATAATTTATGTATTACAACATATATTTCTGTTCCGCAAAAAATCGGTTTTGGTTTGAGGAAATCGAGTCCATTATTGAACGCAAAATTAGACAAATGGCTGGTTCAATTTATTTCTAAAAAAACCTTCAAGTACATAAAAAACAAATACTTTGACAGTAAAAATAACACATTAAATGCGACAGTAATAAAATCTAATCTCAAAGGAGGACAGTTATCAGCATATGATGTGATTTTCAAAGAAGTTGCATTAAAATACAATTGGGATTGGCGCTTATTGGCTTCAGTTGCATATCATGAATCAAAGTTCAACCCAAATGTCAGAGGTTTTGGTGGCGCATATGGAATGATGCAATTTATGCCAAACACAGGTCCAAAATATGGCGTTTATCCTAATTCGACTGTTGACCAACAAATTCTCGGTGGCATGAAATTATTAAATAGTTTATATACATTATGGAAACAGATTCCAGACACAGAACAAAGAGTAAAGTTCACTCTAGCATCTTATAATGCAGGAAAGGGACATATCGATGATGCCCAAAGACTTGCTCGTAAACATGGTTTAAATCCTTTAATTTGGAATGATAACGTAGAAGTAATGATGGCCAATCTTTCAAAAAGCGAATACTACAGAGACGAGGTTGTGAGAAATGGAGCGATGAGGGGAGCAAGAACAAATCATTATGTAAAAGCTATTTATGCTCGATATTTAGATTGGACAAGCGTTTATAAATGATTTGATTAACTTTGAAATAAAAAATCAAACAGCTAATCGTCATAGAAGGTCCAACTGCTAGTGGAAAGACAGCCTTAAGCGTAGCTTTAGCAAAACATTTTTCTACTGTTATTTTATCGGCCGATTCACGTCAATTTTACAGAGAGTTATCCATTGGAACAGCAAAACCCACTGCAGAAGAACAAGAGGGAATACATCACTATTTTATCGATTCTCATTCAATTTCAGATGAAGTTACAGCTTCAACTTACGCTAAAGAAGCTTTAGGCATTCTAGATACAGAATTTAAAAATCATGACACTCTAATTATGGTTGGTGGTTCAGGTATGTTTATTGATGCTGTTTGCAATGGAATAGATGATATTCCTGCTTCAATAGATTTAAGAAATGAACTTACAGAACAGTTTAAAGCTAATGGATTAGCTAGTTTATTGGATGAATTAAAAGCTAAAGATCCTGATTTTTATGATATTGTCGATAAGCAAAATCCTGTCCGCATAATAAGAGCAATTGAAGCGATTCGACTTTCGAATATGACTTTCTCAGAAATGAGAAGAAATGAAAAAGCAATTCGTTCCTTTGAAATAAAAAGGTACATTATTGATCACGAACGCGAAAAATTATATGAACGCATTAATTTACGCGTTGATAGTATGATTAAAAAAGGATTATTAATGGAAGTTAAAAGCCTTATTTCTCATAAGCATCTGAGTTCATTGAAAACTGTTGGATATTCAGAATTGTTCAGGTTTTTAGATCAAGAAATTGAATTAGATGAAGCAATCGCTTTAATTAAACAAAATTCAAGACGGTATGCAAAGCGTCAATTAACATGGTTTAGAAAACACGAAGATGCTCTCTGGATTCCTTTTGTTTCAGCGAAAGAAATGATGAATATAATTATTAAAAACTTGAATATTAACTGATTTTCAAGCCCATACTCTTTTGGAACGATTCTTGAAAAACCACTTTAAAATATAGTATTATGAAAATTGTACTCGATAATATAATGCCGGTACCCTTAGCCTCTATAAAACATAGTAGCGAAAGTATTTGGGGGAATTATGTAGAATTAAATCACGGTGAAAAAATTCTATTAAATGCTTCGAGTGGAAAAGGGAAATCAACGTTCACATTAACTACAATTGGATTAAGATCCGATTATACGGGAACAGTCACCTACAACAATACAGATGTAAAAACATTCAAACCAACTGATTGGGCATTAATTCGACAAGAAAAAATTTCCGTCGTGTTTCAAGATTTGCAGTTATTTCCAAAGCTGACTGTCGGTGAAAATCTACTTTTAAAAAACAGTTTGAATCCTGTATATACAGAGCTGGAAATTCGAAAAATGTTGCAACAATTGGAAATAGAAGATAAATGGGAACAACAATGCAGTTTACTTTCAATGGGACAACAGCAGCGTGTAGCAATTATTAGAGCGATGTGTCAACCTTTTGAATTGTTGATTTTGGATGAGCCATTTTCACATTTAGATGAAGAAAACACTCAAAAATGTTTCACGATGATTAACGAAAGGTGCACAGAAGAAGGTGCAGGTTTTGTGCTTACGACTCTTGGTGATGACCACAAATTCAAGTATGATAAAGAATTAAAACTGTAAGTCATGTTAAATAAACTATTATACAAAAACCAGGATAAAAAGCAGTTGATCATTGCAATTATCGGCGCGTTTATGGGAATCACCTTTTTGATTACTTCAATTCACTATTTGATAAAAGTTAATGATTTTGGCAAAGGCTCAGATATTTTAGGACCAAACACAATCATCGTTCAAAAAAAGGTCACAAATTCCAGTTCATTGAACATGACAAAAACTGATTTTTCTGAAAATGAAATTAAAAAGATTAAAGCAGAACCTTATATTCAAGATGTTCAACCAGTGATTAGCAATAATTTTGATGTTTCCTTTGAAACGGCAGATCCAATGGTTCCAAGATTTAGATCAGATGTTTTTATTCAAACTGTTGATCAGAAATTTTTAGACGTTAAATCAAGTAAATGGCATTGGAAAGAAGGCGATAAATTTGTTCCGATAATCATGCCGAGAGATTTTTTGGTGATGCTGAATACATTCATGAGTTCAAGTGGAATTCCGCAAATATCAGATGATTTGGCAATGGATATTAAATTCAAATTCACACTAAAAGGTGAAACTGATAAAGAATGGGTTGATGCACGAATTATTGGTTTCACAAATGAAGTATCCTCCATTCTCGTTCCTGAAAGCTTTATGGAATATGGAAATGCAAAATATACTTCTGGAAAAGAAAAAAAAATTACACAAATTATGATTTCTGGAAAAGAAAGCGAATTTGGCCTTGTAGAAGATTTATTGAAGAAGCGTGGTTTAGAATCCAAAAATGCCCAAATGGTTGTTGGTCGTTTGAAAAGTGTTGTTGGAACTTTATTTCTAGTAGTTTTAGGCATTTCAATCATTGCAGTTTTTGTTTCTGGCTTAGTACTAATTCAATATATGCAACTATTAATGTCCCGAAATGCTTATGAAGTTCGCACACTTTTAAGAATTGGGTTTTATCCCCAAGTTGTGATAAAAAGCTTTTTCTTGTATTTCGTTAAAATTTTTGGAATTGTTTCAACATTAGGGTTGCTCGTATTTTTTATTTTTAAATATTTTTTAGACACCATGTTTGAAACTGGAGGGCTTTATATTGACACACAAATTTCACTAATCGCACTGATTTCTTTAGCTGGCACCTATATACTTTTTGTTTTAGCAAGTTATCGTACAGCAAAAAATGGAATTTTCAGGCAATACTAAATGGTTAAAGAAATGTTAATTAACAGGACTTTCTTAAATTTGTCACGTCTTTAAAATAAATTCAACATATAATTAAAAATAGCATATGAAATCAATACTAATTTTAGCAATCACATGTGTTTCTTTTCTGTCTTTTGGACAAAAAATGAAATTCAAAGTAAGCAACCAAAAAGACACAACTGTTTTCTTAGTAAAGTATTTCGGAAAAGGATTGTTTTATGCAGATACAGCTGAAATAAAAGCAGGTTATGTTGAATTTGATGCAAAGGGTCAAAAACCTGGTATTTTTGGTGTTTTATTCCCAGGACAAAAATACTTTGAGTTCATTTATAACAGTGAAGAAGTAAATATGGAAACTTCTGCCCCTGATTATGTAGGCAATATGAAAGTCAAAAAATCCGAAGAAAACAGAATTTTCATGGATTACATTAAATTCATCGGTCCAAAAAAGACAGAAGCAACAAAAATAACAGACGAAAGATCTAAATTAAAAGCTACTGATCCACTTTATGTTGAATTGACAGCAACGGTAGATGCTATCAACAAAGAGGTTACTGATTATCAGAATAATCTATTAACTGTTCACAAAGCACTTTTAGTTTCTAAAATCGTTAAAATGTCTATGGACGTTTCAATTCCTGAAGCACCTTTAGACGCAAAAGGCAATATTATAGATTCGAATTACAGATTCAATTATTACAGAAACCATTATTGGGATAACATTGATTTGAATGACGATAGATTAGTGAATACACCAGTATTTCATTCAAAAATGGAATACTATTTCGGGAAAAACATGATGATTCAACATTGGGATACAATTATAAAGTATGCTTTTAAATTCTGTGATGAATTAGACCCAAAATCAAAAACATTTGAATATGTTGTTTCTTGGATTACTTCAACTTATGGGAAAAGTAATATCATGGGAATGGACAAGGTATATATCTATATGGCAGATCGTTATTACTGTTCGAAAAATGCTGAAGGAAAATCACCTGCCTTTTGGATGACACCAGAAAAACTAGAAGATTTATGCGAGAAAATACCTGTACAAAAGAATTTGGTTATGGGAGCGAAACCACCAAATGTTATATTACGCGATACAACAGATGTTAACTGGAGAGATTTCTACAGCTTAAAATCTGAATATACAATACTTTATTTCTGGGATCCCGAATGTGGCCATTGTAAGAAAGTAACTCCAAAATTAGAGTTACTTTACAAAGAGAAATTAAAAACTCGAAACATAGAAATATTCTCAGTTGGTAAAGCAGTTGGCGAGGATTTTCAAAAATGGAAAGATTATATCCGCAAAAATGATTTGACATTTATCAATGTTGGTGTAACAGATGCCTTATTTAAAGCTGCTATGGAAGATGCAAGACAATTTGTTCCTAAATACACAACTATTGAATCGTTAAATTATCAAACAACATATGACATCTTTTCAACACCAAGAGTTTTTGTACTAGATAAAGATAAAAAAATAATAGCTAAAAGTATTTCAATTTCTCAATTAGAAGACTTAATGGATAAATTACAAGGATATGAAAATTCCCCAAAATTATTCCCTCCTGACCAATCAATTGAAGATGAACAAGAAGAAACTGAAAAAAATGCAAATGAAAACTACGAACCAATTATAAGTGAGACAAACACTGAACTAAAAAAGGAATTAGAAGTTATTTTAGCAAGTCAGGTTAAAGGTGAACAATTTATTTCTCCTGAAGTAAAATTAGACGTTAAAGCGAGAACAGAAGAAGTTTATATAAATGGAATAAAAGAAACGAATATTAAAATCGAATATTTATATGAAGTAATAAAATTAGAAGCCAGTAACAAAACAGATGATTTCTCTGCTGGAGCATATAAAATTGAACAATCCAATGCGGCAATGTTAACTTTGAATTTTATAAAAAGTACTTTAGAAAATAAGTTGAAGGGTTATCTAGAAACTGGTAGAGAAATTACTATTAAAATATCGGGTTCAACAGATGCTACCCCTGTCTCTCAGAATTTGAAATATTCTGGTGAATATGGCAATTTTGTCTATGAACCATATATTTATAATGGTGAATTAGTTTCTGCCAGTTTAACAAAAAATGCAAATATTATTTCAAACGCCAATTTAGGTTTCCTGAGGACTTATAGTGTTAGAGATTTCATTGAAAACAACATTGATATACTTAAGACTGCTAATATAGCATATGAGCATAATGTTAAGGTTATAAATAATATTGGTTCAAATTACCGCAGAATTTCAGTAGAAATAATAATTCATAATGCGTTTAAAAAACCTGAAAGCCAATTAAGCCCAAAGCTTGAAACAACTAATTTAACAGAACTTTTTTTAAAAACTAAGTCAGCAACCTTTTTAATTGGGATTTCAGGTTTAGAGGATGTTTCATTTGGCTCTGGGTTTTTTATAAGTACTGACGGAATAGCTATTAGTAATTTACACGTTTTTGAAGATAAATTTTTAAAAACAGCAAAATTAAAATTAGATGATGGAAGCATATATGAAATTGAATCAGTAATTGAGAAAAATCCTGAATTAGATTATATTATTTTTAAAGTAAAAAATCCTGATTCAAAAGTATTTCCTAAATTAGCAATATCATACACATCTCCTAAAATTGGAGAAAATGTTTTTACAATTGGTAATCCCGAAGGTTGGGAAAAAACGTTATCCAATGGGATAATTTCCGCTTATCGTTTATCGAATAGTTTTCTTCAAACCACCACACCTATTTCTCACGGGAGCAGTGGAGGGGCATTGATGAATTATAAAGGAGAAGTAGTAGGTATAACGAGTGGAACTTTTAAAGATATTCAACCAGTTTATAATTTAGACCATCAAATCATTGGCTACACTGATAATGGTGGAGATGGTAGTTTATTTAAGGCAATAAATATTCAATTACTCAATTTGGAGAGGTTTGTCAAATAATCCCTCCTGATCCAGAAGAGGATGAACAAATGCACTAATTAGTGTTTTTTGGAAGATAGATTAAAAGGTTGTAGAAATACAACCTTTTTTTTGTTTACAAAACCTTGATGTTTATATTTTTTTAAAGTGGATTGATTTTGTACTTTTGTTCAACATTTTAATCGTTGAATATGAATTTTTTAAAGTTAATTATTGTTTTTTTACCCTTTATCAGCTTTGGTCAAATTGCTGCTTGGGATTTTACAGGTGAAAGTACATTAGCAATAAGTACAGCTGAAATATATGCTGCAAATTTAGATGCTTCAAGTACAATTACGAGAGGTCCTTCTGCAATAGCTTCAGCTGGAGGCAATTCATTTCGAACTACTGGTTTCCAAAATAATGGAATTGCTACAACCAATACTGATTATTTTGAAAATAATTTTTCAGCTGCACCGGGATATACATTATCACTTACTTCAATTGATGCAAATTTTGCTGGAACGGGAACCTTTTCAGCTACTCCAGGAGTTCAAATGCAATACGCATACAGTTTGGATGGAATAAATTTCACCTTGATTGGTGCACCTTTTTTTAAAATTGGAAGTGGACCAATGACTCCAATAAATCTGTCAGGGATAACACAACTTCAAAATGTTGCAAATAATTTAACTATAACAATTAGACTTTACGCAAGTGGTCAAACAACGACAGGTGGTTGGGGTTATAATTCTTCTGCATTAGGAATCTATGGACTTCAATTTGGAGGGAGTGTAAATGCACAAACTTGCAATACAGCTGCAATAATTTCTCCCGTTGCTTGTAACTCTTACACTGTTCCAAGTGGTGATGAAACATATACAACATCAGGCATTTTCATGGATACAATTCCTAATACTGGCTGTGGTGATAGTATCATTACAATTAATCTTACAATCACAGCTGGTTCAATTACGTATTATGCTGATACTGATACTGATGGATTTGGTGATTTAAATACCACAACTACTGGTTGTTCATTGCCACTAGGTTATGTTACAAACAGTAACGATTGTAATGATCTAAATCCTTTGATTGGTATTGCAACCACCATTTATTATTTAGATGCAGATAATGACACGTATGGAACTCCTTTAACAACGATAACTGCATGTTCTCAACCAGTTGGATATGTTTCAAACATGTTAGATTGCAACGATGTTGATGCATTAATAAATCCAGTAGCAATTGATATTTTAGATAATGGAATTGATGAAGATTGCTCTGGTTCAGATGCTTCTTCATTAGGAACAGAGATAGGAATGTATCTGTTTAATCAAGCATCTGCTTGCCCAATGACAGCTTTATCTGTAACAACTCAGCCTCCTTTTGCATTGTTTAGCAATTATTCCTCAAGTGGTGTAAATTGTTCAGCAGCAGCAAATGTATTTAGCAATAGTAACTGGAATCTAACGTCTACACTAGATTTGAATGAATACAATGAATTTTCAATTACGGCAAATGATTGTTCAACCTTAGATATAAACAGAATTATTTTCACCCATAAAATCAGTGCTTCTGGAGGAACACCAACCTGGACATTGCGCTCAAGTGTTGATAATTTTACTTCCAATTTAGGAACAGGAACACCATTAATTTCTGATAGAACAGATACGGTTAATTTATCAAGTGCTTTTGATGCTTTATCTCAAGTAACATTTAGATTTTACATTACAAATATGGGCGTCTCAGGATCAACTTGGAGAAATGACAATGTAAGAATCATTGCAAATTTTGGAACTCAGACTCCTCAAACTTATTATGCAGATACAGATGGAGATAATTTTGGTAACCCGTCAGTAAATATTTTAGTATGTACACCACCAAATGGATACATTTTAAATAATACTGATTGCGATGACACAGACAATTTAATTAATCCAACTACTATTTGGTACCAAGATAATGATGGCGATTTAATTGGAAATACGTTAGTTACGATCACAGCATGTATTCAACCACTGGGTTATGTTTTAAATCCAGGAGATTGTGATGATAATAACAATCTAATCTTATCCCCAATAACCTATTACTTGGATGCAGATAATGATGGCCATGGATCAATGGTCGGAAATCCATTAATTAGTTGTACGAATCCTGGAGCAGGATATGTTACGCTATCAGACGATTGTGATGATTTAAATAATATAATTTACCCAAATGCAACAGAAATTTGTGACGGATTAGACAACGATTGTAATGGTTCTTCAGATGATGGATTAATTTTCACAGCATATTTTACAGATTCAGATAATGATTCCTTTGGAGCTGGAGCAAGTATATTATATTGCCAAAATCCAGGAATTGGTTTTTCTTTGATTGATGGTGATTGTGATGATTTAAATGGTGCTATTGGACTTGCTTCTAACATATACTATTTAGATTCGGATAATGACACCTATGGTAATCCTTTGACATCAATTGTTGCTTGCAGTGCTCCTGCTGGATACGTTTCGAATAGTTTAGATTGCAACGATAGTGATATTTTAATCAATCCAGCTGCTTTTGATATTTTGGATAATGGTGTTGATGAAGATTGCTCTGGAATAGATGCTTCTGCGGCAGGAATAGCGATTGGTCTTTATGAATTTACGGATCTTGGAGTTTGTCCCGTAATTGCTGACACAGTATCAATTCAACCTCTAAATGCCTTGTTTAGTAATTATTCGTCAACTGCAACAACATGTTCATCATCAGCAAATGTTTTCAGTAACAGTAATTGGAATCAAACAAATACATTGGATTTAAATGAGTACAATGAATTTTCAGTTACAGCCAATGATTGTTCAACCTTAGATCTTAATAAAATTATTTTCACACATAGAATCAGTGCTTCCGGAGGAACGCCAACATGGACTTTACGCTCAAGTATTGATAATTTTGTCGCTGATTTAGGAACAGGAACACCTCTTGCAACTGACAAAATAGACACGGTTAATTTATCCGCTGCTTTTGACGCTTTATCACAAGTAACTTTTAGATTTTATATCACAAATATGGGATCGGCTGGTGCGACATGGAGAAACGACAATGTTTCGATTATTGCAAATTTCGGGACATTAATACCTCAAACTTATTATGCTGATACAGATGGAGATAATTTTGGTGATCCTTTAGTAAGTATATCTGTTTGTACTGCTCAAAACGGCTACATTTTAGACAACACAGATTGTGATGATACTGATGGTTTAATTAATCCAAATACGATTTGGTACCAAGATAATGACGGTGATTTAACTGGAAATGCTTTAGTTACCTTGACCCAATGTATTCAACCTATTGGTTATGTTTTAACCCCTGGCGATTGTGATGATAATAATAATCTAATAATAAATCCAACAACTTATTATACTGATGCTGATGGTGATGGTCATGGTTCAATGACTGGACTAGTAATTACTAGTTGCACGAATCCAGGACTGGGATATGTCACAATTTCAGATGATTGCGACGATGCACTAAATACTGTTTATCCAGGTGCGCCAGAAATTTGCGACGGTTTAGATAACAATTGCAATGGTTCTTTTGATGATGGATTAATTTTTAACACCTATTTTAGCGATTCCGATAATGATTCTTTTGGAACAGGAAATGGAACATTGTATTGCCAAAACCCAGGTGCAGGTTATTCTTTAATTGGAGGTGATTGTGATGACTCAAATAACACTGTCTACCCTGGAGCTCCAGAAATTTGCGACCAATTAGACAATAATTGCAATGGTCCATCTGATGAAGGATTAATTTTTAACGCCTATTTTACAGATACAGATAATGATTCATTTGGAACGGGAACGGGAACAATATTTTGCCAAGATCCAGGACCTGGCTATTCATTGATTGATGGAGATTGCAATGATTCTAATCCAAATGCGTATCCTGGAGCAGCGGAAATTTTGAACAATGGTGTTGATGAAAATTGTGATTTAACTGACAATTATGCCGGATTAAACAAACTTGAAAATATCAATTTCACACTTTATCCAAATCCATCGACTGGTATTTTTGAAGTTAATTTTAACCAATTAATTACTGGTCGTATTGAATGTTCCGATTTGAATGGCAAAATAGTAAGTTCTCAAACCATTGAAAATTCATTTGTGGTTCTTAATTTAACTTCTATTTCAAATGGAACCTATATTTTAAAGATTATTTCGGAGAATGGTATTGCGCAGCAGCGAATTGTTATTCAAAAATAAATTAACTTTTATAAATGAAGGCTATCCATTTTGGGTAGCCTTTTTTATTTCTGTCAAATGTTTAACTTTAACGAGTAAATAATCCAATTAGATATAAAAACATTTAAATATTCAATATGAAAAAGCTGATTCTTTTTATTTGTATTTCATTGCTCTCAGGATTTTCTAATGCTCAAAATTACTGGCAGCAAGAAGTAAATTATACCATTTCAGTAAAATTGGATGATATTAACAATTCAATCAGTGGATTTGAAGAATTTGAATACATCAACAATTCTCCGAATGATTTAAATGAAATTTATATTCATATATGGCCAAATGCATACAGAAATGGTAAAACAGCTTTAGCGAAACAGCAGTATGAAGGCGGTCAAACAACTTTGAAATATGGCGATGACGCTGACAAAGGAGGAATTGACTCTTTAGATTTCAAAATTAATGGGCTCAAAGTGAAATGGGAATACGATTCAAAAAATAGTGATATCTGTATGCTCTATTTAGAAAAACCCTTAAAATCTGGTGAACGCTTTTCAGTTTCTACTCCCTTTAAAGTTAAACTTCCTTCAGGATCTATTTCACGACTTGGTCACATAGAGCAATCATACCAAATTACACAATGGTATCCTAAGCCAGCGGTTTATGATAAGAATGGTTGGAATCAAATGCCCTATTTAAATCAAGGGGAATTTTATTCTGAATACGGGTCGTTTGATGTAAGCATTACGCTTCCAAAAAACTACATTGTTGGCGCAACAGGAGATTTACAAACACAAACTG
>CANNKP010000035.1 GCA_947505255.1 Flavobacteriales bacterium | reverse complement strand
GCGAAAACTTGAATTTCAATATGTCTTGGTTCAAGCACAAATTTCTCAATAAAAACAGCGTCATCTCCAAATGAAGAACGAGCCTCACCTTGAGCCATGCGCATTTGTTCAACAAATTCAGCTGAATTTTCTACTAATCGCATTCCTTTTCCACCGCCACCAGCGGAAGCTTTAATCAAAATTGGATAACCTATTTGTTCAGCAATAAGAATTGCTTCATCTACATCTGTAATTGCTTCATCCACTCCAGGTACTAAAGGAACATTGTAGGATTTGACAGCTTGTTTTGCGCTCAATTTGTCTCCCATCAACTCCATCGATTCAGGAGATGGGCCAATCAGTTTCATCCCAGCATCTTTAACTTTTCGAGCAAAAGTTGCATTTTCAGATAAAAAACCATAACCTGGATGAATAGCATCAACATTGAATTCTTTGCAATAGTCTAGAATCAAATCTTGTTTTAAGTAGCTTTCTGAACTAGGACTTTCTCCAACATAAACGGCTTCATCAGCTTCTAAAACATGCGGTGAATTTCTATCTGCATCAGAATAAATTGCAACACTCGTGATGTTCATTTTTTTAAGAGTTCTGATTACACGTCGTGCAATTTCTCCTCTATTGGCAATTAGAACCTTTTTCATTCAATAATCTAATGGATGACTTATTTAACTGTAAAAATACAGAATTGATTTAAGTTAAAAAGCAATTTAATAAGAAGATTTAGGATATTTTCATTTTATTCTTTGGAATAATATAATGAAGTGTGTTATCAATGATTTTGGGAATTGGCGTTTGTCTTTTATTCCTTTTAACAGGGTATTTCTTGTTTTGTTTTTTCCTGAATAAATCTAAGAAATGTTGAACTAATTTGAAATTTTCGAAGTGATCATAATCTTCTTGATAATGCAGCCCTGCTCCTTGAGTAAAAGGACCAAGTTGTTTATTCTGAATTACAGAATAGTCATTTGATTCATTGAAAATATTTATTCTAAAGGTTCCACTTTCATTCAAAAGATACTCTAGGCTAACGTCGCCAATTAGAGCACTTTGGTTTTGTTGATCTGTTCCTAAATTATTTTCCACTCCAAAACTTCCAGTGAAAATTAACCGATTATCTAGAAATCCTTTAGAAACGCCAAATTCATAGGAATTCTCACCAGTTAATTTATCAGAGTCTAAATTCACATTTAATTTATAATCTTTGGATACCATTGCCAACATTGAGTTTATTTGATTCGAAACCAAATCTAATGCGGCGGACCCTCCAGCGGCTGTGCTTCCTTTCAACGGTTGAAATTTTTTCCATAGCAATAAGGAGAAAAATTGTCGATTCAACTCTGCAGCGTCGCTTGTGATGCTCGTCAGTAATGCTTTCCCTGTTTCATCTGCTTTTGGTGCTTTAATATCAAAATTTATACTTGGTTTCAATAATGATTCTGTTAGTCCTAAATAGCATAGTATTTTTTGATTTGTCCCTTTTCCAGTTCCTTGCAATTGATCTGGAGATATTTCTGCCAAATTAGCATTGACTTCATAATAAGTTTTCAAATCTAATACTGCATTATATGGATCTCCTGTCCAGGCAATTGTTCCGCCTTCAACGATGTGAAAGGGTTGCTTTATTGGTCCCATCGCGAAGTTATATAAACCTTCTTTGACTTGGAAAGTACCTTCCATTGATAAATCGCCAAGATTGTCTAACTTAATGTTCATATCACCACTGCCTTTTGTAGTTATTTCATCACCTGTTTGTTCATTGAAAATTATTTTTAATTGGGCATCAGGTGTTACTCTAAAATTTAAATTTAAATCTACTCCTGTAAAATCAATTTTTGTTGGGTCAATGGATAATGATTGGTCTTTTTTCTTAAAAGTTATAAAGCTTTCTTCTTCATCCAATTCAGCAGCACCGTACATTGGGAAGATTACTGTGGTTCCTTTTCCAGTTTGTAAATCGACCGTTATTTCAACATTGTCAGCGTAACCAAAAATGTTTGCCGTACCTGTAACAAATGCTTTACCATAATAATAATCACCTTCTTTGTAGCGTGTATTTAACACTAAGAATTTATCAATTGGCGCATTTGAACCAAATCCAAAAAGGGGTGATTCACCAAGTTTAACTTCATTTTCAAGGTCGAATTGAAGGTCAAAATTCCAATCTGTATAATTCTCGTGATAAACCGAACCAATTAAAGCTCCAGTATTGCCTTCTTCATCCGTAACAGGCATGTTGTCAATATAAAACCCATATTCATCAACCGAAATTTCACCATCGAAACCAAAATTAACGCCCAAAATTTCAATTTTAGCGTTACCACCAATTAACTGAACATCACCTTCTAATTTTGGGGAGTCTGGAGTGCCAGTAACTTTTAATTTTCCATCAATGAGTCCTTTTATATTATTCACGACTTCAGGATTCATAAATGCATTCGTGAATTGAATATCAGTTTGATCAAAAAGTAAATTGAAATCTAAATTTTCTGTTTCACGCTCAAGAAAATAACTGCCGTCGAATTTAAATGTTTGGTTTCCCTTATAAAGTAAATCGCCTATTAATCCCACACTTTTACTTGCTTTATTCCATTCAGATTGAAAGAAAACATCTCCAACTTCTTCATTATTGATGTAAAGACCTTGAATAGTTGCATCCCCGACATAGTCTAGGTTTGTATACGGGTTTGAAATGTTTCCCCATCCATTAATTAATCCTTTCATATTTACATCAGAACCAATTAGCACGCCTAATTCTTTCAAATCGATATCATTAATTTTGAAATTCAATTTGTCAAGATCATTGGGCGATAAACAACCATCAACTGAAATAAATTGCTTGTTTCTTTCTATCTTGAATTTCGTAATGCACAATTCTTCTTCGGCTATTGAAAAATCGGATTGATTTTCGATTTCCCATCGTTGCTCATTGATACTAAAGTAGGATGGACGCAGTGAGAATTTTAGATTGTTATTATTAATTATGGAGGTTTCCCATAAAATCATTGATTCATTAGTTGTTCCAGGATTCCAGGATAATTCAGAATTCAAGGAGTTCTGCATTCCTGCTGTTTTGAAATTAACGTTATCAAGTGAAATAGAATCATTATAGATGAATTTTTTCACTGAATAATCTGCAAATATTTCAGTTGACGTTAATGTTTGATTCAAATTAACCGCTTCAAATACCATCGTCTGATATATGATTTTAGTAGACTTTAAATCCAAAGCAAAATCTTCTTTCATACCGTCGTAATGCCCAACTAAAGATGTTCCATAGTCGACGGCTAAATCTGGTGCAAAAATAGCTAAGAAATTGTTTAAATCTTTAGCTATTATTGAATAGGTGAAATCACTTTTGAAGGATTTGGATTTTTTCCGGATAACTTTATCTTCTACGATCGAAGGAAAAACTTTAACAAACTGGTCTGCAAAATCCGACATTATTGTTGAGAAGTTGATTTTTCCAATTAATGCCACATCAGCAACCGCACTTTTAATAGTGAATTCATCTTGAATTGCACCTCTTAATATAGTAACTGTTAAACTTGGAATAACAATTTCCCTTAATCCTTCCGTATATTTCATGCTATTCATGGTAATATTTCCAGACATAGTATTTGTTGTTTTACCAGTTATGTTTAGGGTGAAACTTGAAATCAAAGATGTGCTATCTGATTGAGTAATATTTAGGTTGGAGAGAATTGCTTTTGTAAGATCGACTCTGAACTCCATATGTTGAGTTCCGTTAAAATCAATATAGCCATTATAGACAAGGTTTAAGTTGTCATCTTTCACATCTATTTTTGCAATGAATATTTTATCGATGAAACTGCCATTTGAAATGTCTATATTATTGTATGCATAATCCATATAATCAAATCTATTGACATGACCATCCATAAAATTAAAATGGATGTCAGCTAAGGAAAACGCTTCTCCTGTTAACGAAAATGTACCATCTACGATACCAAAGTTTTTATCATTTAAAAATTGACCTAGTTGGAATTGTTCGATTTTAACATCATAGTCAGTTGCTTTAGATTTCTCGAAAAAATAAGAATGGTTCTTTGGGTTTTCTGTAAACATTACCCCATTGTCAATTTTGACGCTGCCAAGATTTGTTTTGATATAATCTGCAGCAACGACAAATTGGGAGTAAAATCCATCAAGACGAACATCCTTTGCTTTAAAATAGACCAATCTTTCTAAGTATTTATCGAAACTAAGATTCTTGTTTTTTGAGGATTTAGGAAGATTTATCTTTTTAATATCATTTAGTGAAATATAGACATAATCAAGTTTTTCATTGAAAAAAGCTTTATTCAATTCATTGAAGTTTGGCAGATTAATTGTCCCTTGAATGATGGTTTTCTTACCCGTTCTTAAATCGAGATTACTAATTTTAAGGTTATCAATTTTATTCGTCACTTTTCCTTTCACATTGACGATTTGGTCCATGCCTTCAAGGTTATTAGCAAAATAAGAAACGTCTTTTAGTGAAACTTTGCTTGAAGCCAATTCACCATCAAATGTTACACTGTCAACGAAAGTTTGTATATCAGCGTAGTCATTCATTAATAAATGAAGCTTAGGCAAGTTTATATTTGATAAAGGAGTAATTATTTTTGCATTTTCAACTTTAATTCCTTTCGAAGAAACAGATGCATCAGCCGTAAAGTTGGATAAAATAAAACCACTCTTTTCAATTGTTCGAAGTTCAGTTATTTTTGCCGAAAGAATTCCTTTATCTGAGGTGAAATTTTCAGCTGTTAAGAATAGATGTTTGAGCTTAATATGATCAAAATCCATCCCAAAAGTAGAATAGGATTTTCTATAGTCATCGTATTTAAAGTTAATGTCGCTCAATTGCAGTTTACTGAGGTTTATTTTCATCGGTTTCTTGCCCGATTTGGTTTTTCCAGATGAAAAATAATCTGTAAGGAACCAATAGTTATAATCACCAGTAATTTTGTCTCTATTGATATGAATATGCCCTTTTTCTAATTCCGCTTTGCCAAGTTTAATATAGTTTTTGTCTAAATTAAGTTCATCCAAAGTGACATAAACAGTTTTTATTGAGGCTAATGTGTCTTTTTGTAGGTCTAAGATAAAAACACCGTCTAATGCAACTCTATCGATAAAGACAATTGAAACTTTATCAATTCGTATAGTTGTATTTAATTCTTTGGAAAGAAATTCGGTAGCTTTTTGTGCTAAATAAGTTTGAACTGGACTTGTACGAATTACAAAAGCAAACACTATTATAGCGATCAGAATCCATTCCAAGGAAATTCCAAGAAATCGTCCAATTATTTTGAATACTTTTGTCATTTATAATACAAATTTACACAATCTTGCGGCAAAAAGATATAATCATTTTAGGTATTGAATCATCTTGTGATGATACATCCGCAGCTGTACTCAAAAACAGCACCATTCTTTCAAATTTGATTGCGCGTCAAGACATTCATGAAAGTTATGGTGGAGTAGTGCCTGAATTAGCAAGTAGGGCGCACCAACAAAATATTATTCCTGTTGTCGATGCAGCAATAAAGAAAGCTGGAATTTCAAAAAATGAGATTGATGCAATTGCTTTTACACGGGGTCCAGGACTCATGGGTTCGCTAGTAGTTGGAACATCTTTTTCTAAGGCTTTTGCCATGGCAATGGACATCCCAATGATTGATGTTAACCATATGATTGGACATGTATTAGCTCATTTTATAGATGAAGAAGGAAAAGCGAAGCCAAAATTTCCATTTTTATGTTTAACCGTTTCTGGAGGACATACTCAAATTGTTTTGGTGGAAGATCATTTAAAAATGAAAGTGATAGGAACGACCATTGATGATGCTGCAGGCGAAGCTTTTGACAAAGCAGCAAAAATGCTTGGATTTCCTTATCCTGGAGGACCATTAATTGATAAAAATGCAAAAAACGGGAATGCGCTTAAATTTGAGTTTTCTAAACCAAATATCCCTAATTATGATTATAGTTTTAGTGGATTGAAGACCTCTATTCTTTATTTTTTGCAAAAGCAACTAAAATTAAATGATAATTTCATTGCTGAAAATTTGGAAGATTTATGTGCATCAATTCAAAAAGCAATTATAGATACTTTATTGAAGAAGGTGCAAAAAGCATCACACGATTTAAATATATCTGAAATTGCCATTGCAGGAGGTGTTTCTGCAAATAGTGGATTGAGAGATGCACTAACAAAATTGAGTAGTGAAAAAAAATGGAATGTTTACTTCCCAAAATTTGAATATTGCACTGACAATGCAGCGATGATAGCCATTACAGGAAGATTTATGTATGAAAAAGGATTGTTTGCTGATCAATCTATTGCTGCAACTGCTAGATATTCTATGGCTGAATTCACTATTTAATCGCGTTAACTTGGTTTTTATTCATTGAAAAGCAAATAATATTCATTTAGCTGAATTAATATAAAAATTAATTGTAACTTATAGATTCAATCCCAAAACTATGCAGACAATTATAAAACCAGAATTAATCGAAAAAGAGTTGATCAGTGCATTATCTTTCACGGATAAAAAACAGATTAAACAGCACCCAGAATTAATTACGCAAATTGAGCGAGCAACAATTCTAGGAAATTCACATCACAGCAAAGTTTCTATCATTTTTCAAGATGATTCTGGGCTCAAAAGAGTTGATACTACAGTTTGGGCTGCAGGAACGAAATTTATTTGTTTAAAAGGTGGCGTTTGGATTCCAATTGATAAGATTCAAGAAATCAAACTCTAATAAATTTTAAGGTCAAAATTGTATAGAAAAACCGCGTTAAATTCAAAATAGGATTTCAAGGATTATTTGATTTCAGCACGCAATGTCTTGTTTGAATTATGTAGATTTGAACGAGATTATCAGCATATGTGCAGCAAAGTATTAATTATTTTTTTGATTTTTATTTCTTCTTTGAGTTTTGGCCAATCCAAAATTCAATGGGATTACTCCTATAATAAAGAGCAGAAAGCAATTGAAATTGAAGCAACTATTGCAGATGGTTGGCATTTATATAGTCAACACATAAATAATGAAATTGGTCCTGTACCAACTAGTTTTCTCTTCACTGAAAACACACAAATAAAATTAATTGGCCAGGTAACAGAGCCACTTCCAATTCAAAAATACGATGAAAATTTTGAAGCACTGCTCGACTTTTTTGAGGGGAAAGCAGTATTTATTCAGCGTGTCGCAACCAAAGGAAATACTACAATAAGCGGTAGTGTAACATACATGCTTTGTAATGAAACCATGTGTCTACCGCCAACAGAAGAGCTATTCGAAATTCCGATCACTAATTAAATTAATATAATAACATGCAAAAGCTAGTAACATCAATTATTTTAGTTTTCACGTTTATAGGAGCTTTTTTTCAAGCAAATGCGCAAGGTGGAGATTGGACGGATAAAATTGTTTGGTCGTTTAAATTAGAAAAAACGGATGACAACCATGCTACAATCGTTGCATCAGCAAAGTTGAAAGATGGATGGCATGTTTTTTCAGTAAATCATGATCCAAATAAAGCAGATCTTACTGGATATCCAACAAAATTTGATTTTCCAAAATCAAAAGATTATAAACTGGTTGGGAAATTAGTTGATGGAATAAAAGCTCATACGGTAGTTGATGTATTGGGAACTTCCTTATTTTTTGAAAAAACTGCTGTTTTTAAACAAAAAATAGAAATTCTCAACGATAAACCATTTGAAATATCATTCGATTATGCTTTTCAAATTTGTGATGAAAATGGGTGTATATTCCCTCCAGACCAAACTGCGAAATTAAAAGTAAGTGGTTACAGTCCATCCGCAGAAGCGATTGCAGAAGCTGCAACTATTGATACTGTAGTTACCCCACAAACCAATGAAGAAACAGCAGGAGCAACCCAAATTCAAGAAAAACAAGCCGAAACTTTTCCTGCAGATTCAAAAAAAGATAAAACCGAAATTAATCTATGGATTATATTCTTTACAGGCTTCGCTTTTGGTTTTGCAGCTTTGTTTACGCCATGTGTATTCCCAATGATTCCAATGACAGTAACCTTCTTTACGAAACAATCAGGGAGTAGAAGAAAAGGAATTTTAAATGCACTTTTTTATGGGTTTTCAATTATTGTAATATATGTGACTGTTGGAATCTTGGTAACAGTGCTAACTGGCAGTTCAGCTACAGTTTATGAATTCTCAACAAGTGCTTTGTTGAATTTAATATTCTTTGCCATTTTCATTCTGTTTGCATTCTCATTTTTAGGTGCATTTGAAATAAAAATGCCTTCTTCATGGGTCAATAAAGCGGATTCCAAGGCGGATAAAGGTGGTTTTATTGGAATTTTCTTCATGGCATTTACACTCGTTCTTGTTTCATTTTCATGCACGGGTCCAATCGTCGGAACAGCATTGGTTCAAGCGATTTCTTCTGGTTCAATATTAGCCCCTGCTTTTGTTATGGGCGGTGTAGCAACTGGTCTAGCATTGCCATTTACCTTATTTGCAGTCTTTCCAAGTGCCATGAATTCGTTACCTCAATCAGGTGGATGGTTAAATAGTGTCAAAGTTGTGTTTGGTTTATTAGAAATAGCAATGTCATTGAAATTCTTAAGTATGGTCGATTTGGCTTACCACTGGGATTTCTTGACGAGAGAGATTTTTATTGCGGTTTGGATTGCCGTATTTGCGATAATGGGACTGTATTTGCTAGGGAAAATAAGATTTTCACACGATACACCTTTAGCGCATTTGAGTGTAACACGTTTCATGTTTGCCCTTTCATCAATCGTTTTTGCAATCTATTTGTTACCTGGAATGTGGGGAGCTCCTCTTTATATGATTGACGGTATTGCACCACCAAGAACTCATTCAGAAGATAATTTCCGATTTGTGAAAGGAAACCCTGAAATGGAAGGAGATACTCTGGCTTTGAGATTTAAAAATGATATGCACGAGGTTGGGGATGGCTCTATTTTAGTATTCCATGATTTAGAGAAAGGAAGAGAATATGCACGTTTGGCAAATAAACCAGTTCTTATCGATTTTACTGGTTTTTCGTGTGCAAATTGTCGTAAGACAGAAAATATGGTCTGGACAAATGATAAAGTACGTTCAATATTACAAGAACAAATGGTAATTATATCCTTGTATTGTGATGACAAAGCGCCGTTGCCAGAATCTCAGCAAGTTTTCTCAAAAGAATTGAATGGTAAAATGAAAAATATTGGGAATAAGTGGTCTGAATATCAAATTAAAAAATATGGACAGTTATCTCAGCCTTTATATATTATTCAAGATGTAAATGGAAATGATCTTTCTGTTCCAAGAGGATACGATCCAAGTGTTGAGAGCTATCAAAAATTTCTGACCAATGGAATTAAGAAGTTCAAAAAATAAAATTAATAACATATTGATGAATAGAATCCTCCGAGTTTTCGGGGGATTTTTGCTTTAGATTCTCTTTTTCACAACAGATAAGTATAAACACTTAGTAACAACTAGTTGTCTGTTTGTAATTTTCTGTTAAGTCATAAAATTTCAATGGCCAATGCAAAAACTCCCCGTTTATTTGCAGTATAATTAATACAAAACGCTATGAAATTTTTAAAAGTTATTTCGATTTTAATTTTGTTACCATTCGGTTCTTGGTCTACTCCTTTAAAAACAAAAATTGCACTAGGAATACATTATACTAAAACAAATGTTTCTTGCTTTGGCCAGACAAATGGCCGCATTGAAATTGCAGTTTTTGGAGGAAAAATGCCTTATGTAATACAGTGGCAAAATGGCGAGACTTCAAGCGTTATCGAAAATTTAAAAAGTGGTACTTATAAAGTTAAAGTGCAAGACCATAGCGGGACAATTACTGAAGAGTCAATAACGATTGAATCTTCTTCTCCATTGACAATAACATATAACAGTAAAAATGAATATGTAGTTGATGCTTTAAATGCTTCTATGAATGTCGAATTGTCAGGAGGTACGCCATGGGAGAACAATAATTCCCCATTTTATTTCATTCGTTTGAATGGAAAAGCAAATTTCCTAGATCCACATTCTTTAGATGATGGAACGTACAAAATGACAATTGAAGATGCTATGGGTTGTTCTATGACGATACCTGTAAAAATTGATTTCGAAGAAGCAAATTCGAGCCCATTTCAATTAGAGAAAAATAATGATTCCCAACTTGGGATAATAAAAATGACATTATATAAGCCTGCACAAGTTAGCTTGATGGCAGCACAATAATATTTGTTTAACGCGCAAATTTAATATGTTTTATTTTCTGAAAGTGAATTGCGATGGATGTATATCTGTCGCAATTTTTTTTATCGCAATTATTTAAATTAAATCACTCGAAGTTAATTATTTGGGCATCGATTTTGACAAGAAAATGAATATTGAAAAAGGGAAAGAGGGGCTTTTTAGACATTAAAAATTTGACTGAACACAAGTTCTTTGCAAGTTGAATATATAGAAATAATTGAGCAATGAATCATTTAATACTTATCTTGTTTTCCTCTAGAAATGGTTTTTTATCTAGCTAATTTCACAGATCTACTTCCTAAATCTTCTGCGGCTTGTTTCTGCTTCTTATTGATTTAGAAGCTTATTACAAGCAACGATGAGATTCTTATTGTAAAAAAATATAACCCTATTACGCAGCATAAATTTGATCTAGTGAGGAATGTTTTTATACTATTCAAACAATAAATTACTCAAAGTAAATTGATGGTTTTGAATTTATGACATTGATGATTTATCAGTCAAGTAGAAACACTTAATAGTCTTTAATGGTTAACATGTGAATTTCTGTATAGAATCAAAAACGGTGGGACCGTCTTGAGATATTAATGTTTTTTTGTAAGGTAATTAAAAACCTATTTTATGAAATTAATTAATAGCAAATATATTTCAGTGTCAATATTGACCTTAAGTATTTCAAGTGTTGCTTTTTTGAGTTGGAAATTGATTGATTTTCAGTTTGATAATACATTAACTATTGCTTCGAATTCCGTTAATATTAAAAGTGAATTTGAACCGAACAAAGACAAAAAATCAATTGAGAACCGGGAATTTGCATATCGGTCTCAAACAATTAAATTACTAGATGGAACTATTAGAATTGAAAGGGTTGCATATGCCGAAAAGGTAAATGGAAAATGGATTGACTTAGATTCTAAACGATTTATATTTGAGTCAAATTAAATATTCATGTAAATTAAAACTTGAATTGCGATGGATGTATATCTATCGCAATTCTTTTTTTATTTTTACGGTGTGAACGATTTTCTTCAAACCCCAATAGAATTTTTAAAAGGTGTTGGTCCTCAGCGGGCAGAATTGTTGCGACAAGAAATAGGAGTATACACCTTTAATGATTTATTGAATTATTTCCCATTTCGCTATATAGATAGGTCTAAATATCATTCTGTTTCTGATTTACCTTTTCTCGATTCACATGCTCAATTAAAAGGTAAGATAATTCATATTGCTGAAGCCACTTTGGGACGTCAAAAAAAGTTGACAGCTAAATTTCAAGATGCAACAGGTGTGATTGATTTAGTTTGGTTTCAAGGAGCCAAATGGATCAAACCGCTTCTAAAAGTTGGAGTTGAATTTCAGATTTTTGGTAAAGCAAAAGTTTATGGAAATCTTTGGAATATGCCCCATCCAGAAATGACTGAATGGAAAGATGTGCTTCTTAAAACAGGCTTACAACCAGTTTATTCAACTACTGAAAAATTGAGTGCAAAAGGCTTACATTCAAAAGGAATAGAAAAACTAACAGCAAATTTAGTTCTTCAAATAAAAGGTAGAATCATTGAAACACTTCCTTTGTATTTGCTTAACGAGCATCGATTAATTGGAAAAGAACAAGCATTGTATCACGTTCACTTACCAAATGTAGATAATGATTTTATTCAAGCTCGTTTGCGATTAAAATTTGAAGAATTGTTCTTTTTGCAAATGGAATTGTTACTTCGGAAACACATTACCATGAAAAAATCGAAAGGATTTGTTTTCGCTGAGGTTGGGGATGTATTTACCGATTTTTACACCAATAATTTA
Organism: Flavobacteriales bacterium; assembly: GCA_947505255.1. Lineage (GTDB taxonomy): Bacteria > Bacteroidota > Bacteroidia > Flavobacteriales_D > Crocinitomicaceae > M0103. The sequence continues at coordinate 7,200 of CANNKP010000035.1, read as the reverse complement.
CCTTTCGAATTAACAGGAGCTCAAAAAAGAGTTTTAAAGGAAATAAGAAAAGATTTTTTAACAGGACACCACATGAATCGTTTGTTGCAAGGTGACGTGGGCAGCGGAAAAACGTTGGTAGCGCTTTTGACCATGTTGATTGGAATTGGAAATGGATTTCAAACTGCTTTGATGGCACCAACAGAAATTCTTGCAACGCAACATTTTGAAACATTGAGTGAAATGTTGAAGGAGTTACCAATTCGCATTGAACTGCTTACTGGCTCAGTCAAAAAGAAAAATCGTATCGGAATTCATGAAGGTCTGGAAGATGGATCAGTTCATATTTTGGTCGGAACGCATGCCTTATTAGAAGATGTAGTGAAATTCCAAAACCTTGGAATAGTTGTAATCGATGAACAACATCGTTTTGGAGTGGCACAAAGAGCAAGAATGTGGAAGAAAAACACAACACCACCTCATGTTTTAATCATGACAGCAACACCAATTCCAAGAACCTTAGCAATGACATTTTATGGTGATTTGGATGTTTCAGTAATAGATGTGCTTCCTCCAGGAAGAAAAACTATTTCGACCATGCACCGATATGAAGCAAATCGATTAAGGGTTTTTGGATTTATTAAGGAAGAAATAGCTAAAGGGAGACAGATTTACATTGTTTATCCATTAATCAATGAATCTAAAACCTTAGATTTTAATAATCTGATCAGTGGTTACGAAGCAATTTCGAGGTATTTTCCTTTGCCTGATTATCGGGTAAGTATTCTTCACGGACAAATGAAACCAGAAGATAAAAACTTTGAAATGCAGCGCTTTGTGAAAGGAGAAACTCAAATAATGGTTGCAACGACCGTAATTGAAGTTGGTGTGAATGTTCCAAATGCTTCTGTAATGATTATAGAAAGTTCCGAGCGATTTGGATTATCACAATTACATCAACTTCGTGGAAGAGTAGGTCGAGGAGCTGAACAATCGTTTTGTATTTTAATGACTGGAGATAAATTATCAAAAGACACATTGAAACGAATTGAAACAATGGTTAATTCGAGCGACGGGTTTGAAATAGCTGAGGTTGATTTACAACTTCGAGGACCAGGAGATTTAATGGGAACCCAACAAAGTGGATTGTTGAATTTGAAAATTGCTGATCTAGCAAAGGATTCACAATTGGTTGTTTTGGCCAGAGATGAAGCACGTAAAATTCTTTTAGAAGATCCAGGGCTAGAATTCTCGAAACATTTGAAATTGAAAGAAATTCTAATTGAAGTATTGAGATCTCGGCCAAATTGGGGAAAGATTGCTTAAAAAGCATATTTGATTTGTACCAATGTTGAGTTAAATGTTTCAATGGAAATCGTTCGATTTTACTGATAAATGAAAAAAGGTTCGATATATTGCGAATTCGCGAATTCGAGAATTCTCGAATTCGCGAATTTGAAAAATTCCGTTAAATAGAAACTTTTAAGTTATCTTCACGTAAATCAAACAACAAACAACAAACATGAAAGCAGTATTCATATTATTCTTTATTGGGCTATCAACATTTTCTTTTAGTCAACTGCTTGATGGTACTTTAATAGATGAGTCACGAAAAATGATTTCTGTTTCAACATTTAAATTGATTGATAGCAACGAGGGTGTTGCTTTTTATCAACTTGCAGTAAATAGAAAAGGGGAGGTGACATCAGCAACACTTTTGAGTGCTGGAACAACTATCGTTTCAACTCCTACACGAATGAAAATGAGAAATTATCTTATGACATTAAAATTTGAAGAAGGCATGTATTATCCTGAATTTCATCAAGTAAGAGTAAAAGTCACTACATCAAAACTTTAGTTATTAAAGTAATGCTCATTTGAATAACAGCGATTAGTCACAAAAAATCGATTTGTAAACAGCATCATATTTTACCAAGATTTTCTTTCGTTTTAATTTCAAAGTAGGAGTCAATTCATCTCCATCTATACTAAATTCATTTTCTAAAAGGGCGAATTTTTTAATTTGTTCCCAATTTCCAAATTCTTTATTTAATCCATCAATCTCTTCTTGAATTTTCGCCAAAACATAATTGTTTTTGGATATACTATGATTTGAACTATCTCCTAAATCTATTTTTTTGTGTTTTGCCCATTCTTTTATATATGCAAAGCTTGGCACAATAAAGGCTGCTGGGAATTTTTCACTTTCACCGATTACCATTATTTGTTCAATGAAACGAGATTCTTTGAATTTATTTTCCATGACTTGAGGTACAATATATTTCCCACCAGAAGTTTTGAATATTTCTTTTTTCCGATCAGTGATTTTTAAAAATTTTCCTTCCTGGAACATGCCAATATCACCTGTATGAAACCATCCTTCAGAATCAATTACTTCGGCTGTTAATTCGGGCGATTTATAATATCCCATCATCACATTTGGTCCTTTAACCAATATTTCTCCATCCTCAGCAATTTGAACTTTAACATCATCAATTAATGCTCCAACTGTTCCAATTCGGATTCCTTTTTTAAAGCAATTCACAGAAACAACAGGTGACGTTTCCGACAAGCCGTAACCTTCTAAAATAGGCATTCCAGCAGCCAAAAACATTCGAGCCAAACGAGGTTGAAGTGCTGCGCTTCCTGATGCAATTGCACGAACATGTCCTCCTAAAGCAGCTTGCCATTTTTTAAATATTAGCATTCGAGCAATGGCAAGTTTGAATTTATACCATAAACTTTTACCAATAACATCGTATTCTTCACCTATAGAAACTGCCCAAAAGAATAATTTGCGTTTGATTCCAGTTAATTCATCTCCTTTCACTATGATTTTATCAAAAACCTTCTCAATTAATCTTGGAACAGCTGTGAAAACATGCGGTTTTACTTCTCGAATATTATCGCCTATAGTGTCCATTGATTCAGCAAAATAAATCGAACATCCTATTTTCATGTATAAATAATGTAACATGCGCTCATATATATGGCAAACAGGCAAAAAACTCAAAACACGAGAATTATTATCAGCTGGAATAGCATCAATGCAGCTATCGACATTGGATAAAATATTATGGTGTGAGAGCATAACACCTTTTGGATTACCAGTTGTTCCGGAAGTATAAATGATCGTTGCTAAATCATGATTTTTAACCAAATTTATTTGTTGTTGAACTAATTCAATGTCAGTTTCTTCAGCGCGTTTGTGAATTTCAGTCCAATTTTCGCACCCGTCAATTAAATCAAAAGTGAACAATTGCTCCAACGAATTTACTTCATTTCTGATATGTTGAATTTTTTGATACAATTCTAAACTGCTCACAACGCACAATTTTATTTCAGCATCGTTGAAAATATATTTGTAGTCATTCTCCGAAATATTAGGATACATTGGAACAACTATTCCACCGATTTGTTGAATGGCCAAATCCATTATGTTCCATTCATATCGGTTATTAGAAACTAAAGCAACATTATCACCTTTTTGAACTCCATAAGCCATTAAACCTCTTGAAACTATCATAACTTGTTTCAGGAAATCTTGAGTTGAAATGCCAATCCATTCTCCTTTTGTCTTCGTAACAAACATGTTTGGATTTGGATACTTTTCTAATTGGTAATTCGGAATATCAAATAATCTTGTTGATTGAATCATGAATAGCGAAATTTAGTTGTAGACGAATATATTAATAATTATTGCTTTTTAAAAGGAAAATGCTAAAATCAAATAGTGAGGAATTAATTGAAAAGTAACATGTAAGAAGTAATTTTGCTCTTGGAATCACAATTTTACCTTTCTCTTTTTTCCTTTTATTTCTGGTAACATCTTACTAAAGGATAAATAATTGAAAAAATTAGGTAATTGAAATCCAATCAATATTCATTTAAAAGTGGGGTTTGTTTGTTCTCATTCATGAATTGATAATTCAATAGTATATTTAATAAAATTAACCGTTCATAGAATTCTATGAGGGTGTAACTTTTACAGTTCTCAAATTGTTTAACTGCTAATTGCAAACGAAAAATCTTGAAAAGACACGAGTACAATAGTGTATTAACCGAACATAGCAATAAATTATATGGCTATGCAATGAAATTCCTCCGAAATTCGGAAGATGCGGAAGATATTGTACAAGATGTATTTGAGAAATTATGGATCAACCGAGATAAAATAATGGTTGAGAAAGCGAAGTCATGGATGTTTACATGTGCTCATAACGCAATGTTGAATTTAATAAACAAAAAACAACGATTACAGCTCCCTGGAAATGAAAAAATGCCAGAGAAAGCTCAAAGAGATGTGAATTTGTTTGAATCAAATCAAGTTGTCGATAGAGCCGTAAACATTCTGCCTGCGATACAGAAAAGTATCATTTTACTTCGCGATCTTGAAGGTTATTCTTACGATGAAATTGGGGAAATTTTAGATTTATCAAGTTCTCAAGTGAAGGTTTATCTTTTCAGAGCAAGGAATAAGATTAAAAAGCAGTTAAAAGGTTTGACAGAATTGGTATGAGTAATCTTTCTTATTCAAATATTGATCGTTGGCTTTTTGAGCTTGTTGAAGGAAATTTATCTCCTGAACAAATAGCTCAATTGGAGTCTTTTCTTATGCAACATCCCGAATTGGATGTGGATAAGGATATGTGGGAAATGGCGAAAGTTGATTCTCACGAAGTTGTTTATCCAAACCAACAAAAATTAATTAAAAGAAGACCTGTTGGAATTTATATGTCACTAGGTTTTGCTTCAATAGCTGTTGTTATTAGTCTAGGTTTTTTAAATTTTATTTCAACTCAACCATTTGGTTTAGAATTGGATACGCAAGTTATGGCTGTACTTTCTGAAAATGGACAAACCAAAATTTTGAATTCAGTTGTGAAAAAATCAATTTCTACGAATGAAATTCAAATACAATCTCAAATTGATAATTCACATTTGTTAGGGAACAATAATCTATTTAATAATTTTTCTAACCAAACAGCTTTCATTTCCTCTTCAATTCTTGAAAGTGACATAGTAAACGTTGATAATTTTGAAAATCAAAATACTAATTTGGCCATTTTGGAAAATAAAATAGTTTTGGAATCGCTTGAAACAGAAAAAGCAAAAGAAATTCCAAACGAAATTTCGAGTAAGGATTTTGCTAGTAAATCTTTTACAAGTAAGAATGTACGTTTTGTAAAAACAGATTATAAAATGCCATTCAGTTCTAAATTGAATAAAATGGGTCGTTCTATACAGCGAATGATGGACAATCCTGTTGATTTAAAGAACACAAAAGACCCATATTATCATGTTCCCGGAATGCAAGCGATGGATGTTAATTTTGGAGCCGTTGGAACGTTATTGGCAACAAGAGTTCAAACAGTATCTCGGGCTCAATGGCTTGGACAAAACAATCAACAAATCACAAATCAAATATCTGTTGATGGTTATTCCTATGGAATGCGTGGAGGAATTGGTTTTCAATTAGATCAAAACTATTATGGTAAGGGTGAAATAGTAAATTATAATGCTTCTCTTATTTATTCTCCAAAATTTTCAATTGCGCGAAATGTTGTTTTAGAGCCATCTGTAAGATTTAAAATGGGAAACAAGCGAATTGATACTGATCAAATCCTACCTGGTTCAATTGTCGAATATGATAGAATGAATCCACAAGAATTTTATGGCAATGGTTCTGCTCCAATTGGAAAGTCATTATGGTACAAAGATTTAGGTTTAGGATTAATGGTGAATACGAAATGGTTTTATGTAGGCGTTCAGCAAGATAATTTATTAAGACATTTTGATAATATTTATTCGAGTGATATTGCAAATCCTAGACGAATTGGAAAGCATTTTGTTGCAACAATAGGAACAGATTATGAATCTAAAAAAGAGAACTTAACTGTTTCTCCTTATTTTGTATATCAACAAAAAGAGTCTCTTTCAGAAGGTTGGCTTGGGTTCAACTTCAGATATCATTTGCTTACTATGGGAGGTGCTATTTCATCTAATATGGCGCCAGCAGCTTCTATAGGGTTGAAATTTAGCCATTTCATGATTGCTTACAATGCTGATTATACATTTTCTCAATACATAAATGGGTCTCGATTATCCCATCAATTGACATTACGTTTTTTATCTAAACCGAGTCGTATAGGACAACGACTTTTAAATCAATAACAATGAAAAAGATCTTCGGAATCATATCTATTATGTTTGTTTTTGCGAATGTGCAAGCTCAAGACCCTACGTTTACTCAGTTTTATTCGAATCCGCTTTATTTGAATCCTGCCTTTGCTGGTTCATTTGGATGTCCAAGATTTGCATTAAATTATCGTAATGAATGGCCTCAGCTTTCTGGGAACTATGTTACTTATAGTGCGTCTTACGATCAATATTTTAAAAATATTTCTGGAGGATTTGGTGTTTTAGCAACACATGACCAACAAGGACAAGGCACAATTAAGACTTCTATGCTAGGTTTGGTCTATTCATACCATTTGAATTTAGGGAGGAAATGGAAGATGTTATTTGGCGTTCGAGCATCTTGGTATCAAAAATCATTAGATTGGGATAAATTGACTTTTGGTGACATGATTGACCCAAGAAGAGGATTTATTTATGCAACAGGTGATGTTCCTAGAGGTGGGTCACGTGGGTTCTTTGATGCATCTGCAGGAACAGTAATTTTCAATAAGCACTTTTTTGCTGGATTTGCTGCGCACCATTTGAATACACCCAATGAATCAATGATTATTGGAAATTCTCCAATGCCAATGCGTTTCACAGGTCACATGGGAGCAGAAATACAATTGGGAGCAAAATCCAAATATTCAAATCCAACTTCTATCATGCCGAACGTGATTTACCAATATCAAAATGGTTTTCAAGAATTAAGTATTGGAACATACATTAAATATGGTTCTTTCAATGTTGGAGCATGGTATAGAAATAGAGATGCGTTTATTCTAACAATTGGAATCAATACGGGTAAATTTAAATTGGGATACAGCTATGATGTAACTGTCTCTAAATTGAATAATGGTGTTTCAGGTGGGTCACATGAAATATCAATGGGAATTAATTTGAATTGTAAAAAGAAACCTATTTCGTTTAAAACGATTTCGTGTCCATCTTTCTAACTAATAAAATGTAACTTTTTTTGTCCTGAACGTTTAAGGACTAAATTTGCGAATTGAAATAATGAAAATAAAAATCAAAAATATG
>CANNKP010000034.1 GCA_947505255.1 Flavobacteriales bacterium | reverse complement strand
ACAGGTTGTGCTTTTAATGAAATAAATCCTTCTCGTTCTGCTCTAATTAATGCTAAAAAACGATGCGAAGCGCACCGATTGAGTTGTTCATTAAAATCAAAATAATCACGGTACTTTTCACCTTCTATTTCTTTCCCTTTCACCATTTTCGATTGGATAATTGCCTTGCGCTGAAAAAGCTGGCGCATTCTAGAACGCGCTACTGCATTCTCATTGATCCATTCTGCTATAATATCTTTTGCGCCAGTAATTGCCATTTCCTCGTCTTCCACCTCGCCTTTCACAAATTTCTCTGCTAAATATGCTGGATCACCACCTCGTTGAGACATAATCATTTTCGCCAAGGGTTCTAAGCCCAATTTCTTTGCTTTATCACCTTTCGTCTGCCGTTTTTGTTTGTACGGTAAATAAAGATCTTCCAAACTATTTGAGTCGAAACAGGTTTCAATCTTCTCTTTTAATTCGGTTGTTAATTTCCCTTGCTCTTCAATAGAAGTCAGAATTGTTTTTTGACGGGCAATCAATTCATCGTGTTTTTTTGCCAAATCTCGAATTTGCGCAACTTCAACTTCATCTAATCCACCAGTCATTTCCTTTCGATAACGAGAAATAAATGGAATCGTAGCGCCTTCTTTTAAAAGACTTAATGTATTTAAAATTGATTTCGGAATCAGTCCGCAATTCGCTTGTATATATTCTTGTTGTTGCATTTTGACATTAAATTGAAAGGGTAAATTTCGCAATTAGTATGCGGCTTTGCAAAAAAACTTTCAACAGTTGCACATTTTAATTATCATTTAAATAATGAAATATTAGTGTTACATTAGTCCAACTATTCGACATATGAAAGGTATTTTTATTTATTTTACTTTACTATTTATTCTGATGCCATCAATTTGTTTTGGCTCAAAAGACTTTATATTTATAAGTAACAATGTATTGGCAAAATCAGAAAAAGAAGCAATTTTAATTCTTCCTGGTTTTGGTTCAAAAATCCAAGGTACAGACAGTATTATTGCTTTCTTTATAAAAACTGGTTATGACGTATACATTCCCAATTATATTTCGCGTAAATCAATTGCGAATTGTGTTACTAATTTGGATGAATTCATCATCAAAAATGATTTGGCATCTTATTCAAAACTGAATGTTTTTTCTTACATAGTTGGTGCTTGGACATTGAATAATTGGATTTTAAACAATCCTAAAAATAATATACATTCTATTGTTTATGATAGAAGTCCATTGCAAGAAAGAGCCCCATATGCAGTTGTAACAGATATTCCGCTAATCATTCGTATATTTTCTGGTAAAATCATGAAAGAATTTTCCAAAACTCCATATTTACCTATTTCAAATTCTCAAATTAACATTGGGGTTTTTATTGAAAACAGAGCCACAAAATTAATTAAAAAGCATAAAAAAACTGCAATGTCATTAGGAAATATAGATTGGAATCCCAAAGAACTTAAACAAGTTTATTCAGACTTCTGTTACCTTCCATTGAACCATGATGATTTGTATAATAGATTTGAAATCTTTGGAGGAGAAATAATTTACTTTTTTAAATATAATGCATTTTCGAGTGATGCTAAACGCACTCCTTTTTCTGAAGATCCATTTATTAATTTTGAGAAAAAATGATCTCAGTTTATAAATTAAAACCCAAATTTCAACAACTTCTTACTCCTGTTTTAAGAAGTTGTTATAAACTTGGAATGACAGCTAACACCATTACTTGGTTAGCGATACTCTTATCAATTGGAACAGGTGTTTACTGTTGGGTTTTTCCTTCAAATAGTTGTTTGATAATTATTCCATTTGCGCTATTAATCAGAATGGCTTTAAATGCAATGGATGGAATGATGGCAAGGAAATATAATATGCAAAGTGATAGCGGTGAAATTCTAAATGAATTAGGAGATGTTATTTCTGATTTCTTTATGTTCGCTCCTCTTTTAATATTATTTGAGATGAATCAATATCTATTATTATTGTTCCTTTTTCTTTCTATAATTAACGAGTACACTGGTGTTTTGGGAAAAGCTATCTCGAAAGTAAGAAGATATGAAGGCCCAATGGGGAAAAGTGACAGAGCATTAGTTGTAAGTTTAATTTGTTTAATTCTATTTTTCACAAAAGGGTTATTACCTTATATCAATTATCTTTTTATATTCATCAACTTTTTATTAGTTCTTAGCACTGCTGTAAGAATTCGAAATACACTTAAATCAAGTCAAGAATGAATCTCTTTCAATCAGAAATATATCTTCAAAATAAAGAAGTAATTCTAATAATTACACTCATTCTTGGCATACTAATTTTCTCTACTTCACTCTTTTTTATTTGGGGCAAGATTAAGCCAACTTCAAATTTGGTTGAATTAAAGATGAGGACAAAATCTTGGTGGATGATGGCTTCTATATTTATCTTCGCAACTGTTGTTCATCCAATCGTTTCTTTTATAGCATTTGGTTTGCTATCGTTTGTTTCTTTTCGCGAAATTAATAGTATCAGCAAAAATGTTCGGGAAGAAGACCGAAGAGTTATAATTTGGTGTTACATTGCAATTCCAATTCAATATTTTTTAGCCTACAAAGGTTGGTTCAATATTTTTGTAATTTTCATACCAGTAATAATGTACGTTTGGATACCTTTCATGCTCGTTATTAAAGGAGCAACAGAAGATATTGCAAGATCTATGAGTATACTACCTACTCAACTTATGTTAACCGTTTTTTCAATAAGTCATTTAGCTTTTCTACTTTCATTACCAGAACTATCTGGCTTCAATGCTGGTGGACGAGGCCTACTATTATTTATTGTTTTTATCACTGAAATAAATGACGTTTTTCAATTTGTTTGGGGCAAACTTTTTGGTCGACATAAAATAATTGAAAAAATTAGTCCAAATAAAACATGGGAAGGATTTATAGGTGGAATAGTAACAACTGCTATAATAGGTTATTTTCTTCGTTTTTTAACTCCAATGAATGGCACTGAAGCAATAATGGTTAGTTTATTAATTGCATTTTCTGGATTTGTAGGAGACATTATTTTATCTGCGATAAAAAGAGATGCTGGTTTAAAAGATACTGGTACAGCAATTCCTGGTCATGGAGGAATATTGGATCGGATAGATTCCTTGGCTTTAACTGCTCCAGCATTTTTCTATGTTATTTACAACCTCTACTATGTTTAGTTTTAGGAATGTATTTCTCGGTTTGATTTATTGTGTTCTAATGCGTAACTTCTTAAGAATAATTGTTGGAGTAAAATTTATTAATAAAGAATCGCTCAAAAAAGAAAAGCAATTTATAATTGTTGCAAATCACAATAGTCATTTGGATGTAATGGCAATTATGTCAAGCTTATCCTTTCATCAATTAAAAAACACTCACCCTATTGCTGCAGGTGATTATTTTGGGAATTCCAAGGTAAAATCATACATCACACGACTTTTTACAAATGCCATTTTAATTCGAAGGTCTAAGTCAAATGGAACTGAAAATCCCATTGAAACAATGAATAAGGCTATACAAAAAGGGAAATCCCTTATCCTTTTTCCCGAAGGATCAAGAGGTGAGCCAGGTAAAATGCAGGAATTCAAAAAAGGAATTGGTATATTACTTCAAATGAATCCCACTATTCCTTTTATTCCCGTTTATATGAAAGGGATGGGGAAAGTTCTTCCAAAAGGAGAGAAATTACTAGTTCCATTTGATACCTATGTTGCTTTTGGTGAGCCCATTTTAATAACTTCAACTGATATTTCCACAATAATCATCGATGTTGAAAAAGAAATAATCAACCTAGAAAAAAAACTAGCTTAGTTTAAAAAGAATCTGACTTATACGAAGTCATCATTTTTTACTTAATTTCATGTAAATTTACTATTAAATGAAAAAAATAATTTGGATTGTAATCGGAATTTTGACTTGTAGTTTTATATATCAAACAACAATACAAACTGGTCAAGCAAGTTATTACCACAATAAGTTTGAAGGGAGAAAAACTTCATCTGGGGAAATTTTTAGACAAGATAGTCTAACAGCTGCGCATAAAAATTTACCTTTTGGGACATTAATATTGGTGAAAAACTTAAAAAATGATTTATTTTTGAATCAACACGAAACTCCAACTAAGGAAAAGTCCACAATGGTTTGGATTAATTTTATAATTTCATAAATTTCATACAATGGATATATTTAATAATAGCATGAAATCTTTGTTTTTTTCTCTTTGTTTTGGCGCCTTTTGTTTTGGTCAATCAAAGGTTTTGTGCAGTAGCGTTAAGGGTATCTTGGTCAATGATCGAGAATATGGATTTACTGACAATGAAGGTAACTGGGAATCCCATTTGCCAGATCAAATTCCTAAAAATTTTACTGGAACCCTAAAAATATGTAGGGAAGGAGAATTGTGGGAAAAAATAACTTTAGTTAATGGGATCCCTAACGGTGAATATATTGACAGTTATAGAAAGGGGAGTTTTCTTAATGGGATGAAAGACGGCGAGTGGCTTTTTTACGAGATTGATGGTAGTAACTTGGAGGTAGCTGGGAAATATGTAGAGGGAATTAAAGAAGGTGAATGGAGAGAATACGGGGATGATGGAATTCTTGGAGGTAAAGGAAGTTTTGTTAATGGCAGGGAGGATGGCGAATGGATTGGTTATCATAGAAATGGGAAAATTGCATCCGTTAGAAAATTTGTTAAGGGTATTAATATAGGCCAATGTATAAAATACCATGATAATGGTCAGGTTATGGAGATAAGTCATTACAGTAATGTTGGAATCCTTGAAGGAGAATTTATAAGTTACTATTCAAATGGACAAGTTGAGTCAAAGGGTAATTATATTCTTGGAGAACCAATAGGAAATTGGATTTACTACAATGAAGCTGGTCAAATAATTAAAAATGAAACAATTGAAGATAAATATAATTTAAAAGATAAAAAGTGGAAGGGAACTCCATCTGCAATATATGGACTTACAACAATACGATGCAGTGATGTTAAAGGGGTTATTTTCGATGACGAAAGTTTTTTCGATGACGAAGAAGAAACGATATTAGATGAGTATATCCCAGAAAATTTTACTGGAGATTTGAAAATCTGTAAAAAGGGATTTTATCTAGGGAAAATGAGTTTTTTGAAAGGTATTCCAAGTGGTGAATTTGTAAATTACTGGGATAATGGATATTTGGTTGGCAAAGGACTTTATGTCAATGGAAAAAAAGAAGGATTTTGGATTGAACACCCGAGGGACGAAGTGCTTGTCAGGTGTGAAGGGAATTATGTAAATGGCAAGAAAGAAGGCGAGTGGAAAGTGTTATCGTGGAATTTATATACAGAAGGAGTTTATTCTGAGAATAAAGAAAACTATATAAATGGAGAAAAATCCGGCGAATGGATTAGTTATCGTGAAAATGGTCAAATAGAATCCAAAGGTAATTATTTGAGCGGCCTACACAATGGAGAATGGATTAGTTATCATGAAAATGGTCAAATTCAAAGTAAAGGAAGTTTTGTTAATGGCAGCTATGATGGCGAATGGATTAGTTATCATGAAAATGGTCAAATAGAATCCAAACGTGACTATACGATAATAAAGAATAATTGTCCATGCGTTGATTCAGTAACATCTGATATAATTGGAGATTATGTTGATTATTATAGCAATGGTCAAATTCAAATAAAACATTTTTATGAATTAAATGAAGCCATATGTATTTGCAATGAAGATCTTATTTCAATAAGCTCATTATTAGAAGGTGAAGAAGTTGTTTACTATGAAAATGGTCAAATTCAAACTAAAGGAAATTATTCGAGTGGCCTACAAAATGGAGAATGGATTAGTTATCATGAAAATGGTCAAATTGCAAGTAAAAGTAATTATTCATTTGTTGAGGCGGTTCGAGGTGAAGGTGATGAAATTAATGGTTTTGCATCATTACTTAATGGAGAATACATTGAATATGCTAAGGAGGGAAATTTACGAGTTAAAGGAATGTATTCTTATGGAAAGAAAGTGGGTGAATGGACGGAAATTGACGAGAATGGTCAAAAAAAGTTAATTAGATATCAATAATTGATTTTGAACTAAAAACAAGACGCATAGGTCAGTTAAATTGAATTAGAATAAATTGATAAAGGAGGAATGTGAATCTTTTCGGTATTTCGGAAGTTTATTCAGTTTTTATATTATTGTTCCCTCTTTAAATGGTTTTCGTCCACAATTCGCTTGTATATATTCTTGTTGCTGCATTTTACTTTTAAAATTGAAAGAGTAAATCTCGCAAAATGAATTGCCCTTTGCAAGAATATTTAATCAACATTGAATGTTAATCTTTTGATAAAAAGTTTGGGAACCTTGACTTCTTTATCTATTTTGTTGAACATTAAGATGTTTATGGCGAAGTATTTTTGGATTTTTACCGTAATATTAACCTGTAGTTTTGCTTATCAAATTAGTATACAAACGGGTACAGCAAGTTATTATCATAATAAATTTGAAGGAAGAAAAACATCATCGGGTGAAGTTTTCAGACAAGATAGCTTAACAGCTGCGCATAAAAACTTGCCTTTTGGAACATTAATTTTGGTGAAAAACGTAAAAAACGATTCAACAGTTGTTGTTAAAGTAAATGATCGTTTAAGTCAAAGTTCTTCTCATATTATTGATCTTTCGTTGAAAGCAGCTCAAAAATTGAATTTTGTTCGAAATGGCATTACAACAGTAACACTTGAAAAAATAAATTAACATGAAAAAATTAGTCTTTACATTTTCAGCAATAGCTCTATTAGTAGCATGTGCGCCAAAAACAACTGAAGTTATTGACAAGGTGGAAACCCCTGAAAGTAACAAAACAATTGATTTTCCTTCAGGCGAAATTGCTGAAGGTGATTATTTATACACTGAAAATTGCGGTAGTTGTCATAAATTTAAAACTATCACAAATTATTCTGAAGAACAGTGGAAGAAAATAGTTCCAAAAATGGCTAAAGAAGCAAAATTGGATGCAACACAAGAAAATAAAATTTTGCAATACGTTCTTTGGAAAAGGACTTTGTAATTTTGAATATGTTTGATTCACTAAAAGTTATTGATTTATCTACCGTTTTGGCGGGTCCTTCGGTTGCTACATTTTTTGCAGAGCTGGGAGCTGAAGTTTTGAAAATAGAAAACACATCGATTCCAGACGTAACGCGCAGTTGGAAATTACCGACTGAAGAAAAAGACGCAACAATTTCCGCCTATTTTTCTTCCATCAATTACAAAAAAAAATACATCCAGCTGAATTTAAAAGATAAAGCTGATTATCAAACCTTTCTGACGTTAATTATAAATGCCGACATCCTAATTTCAAATTTCAAGAAGGGCGATGAGGCAAAATTAAACATTGAAGACGCAACATTGAGAGGAATTAACCCGAAATTAATTATTGGTAAAATAAATGGATTTGGAACAAAAAGTGATCGCGTAGCTTACGACTTAATTCTACAAGCCGAAACTGGATTTATGTCCATGAATGGAACAAATGAAAGTGGTCCTGTAAAAATGCCGGTTGCTTTTATAGACGTCTTGGCGGGACACCAACTCAAGGAAGGTTTGCTGTTAGCATTGTTAGAAAGGGAAAAAACAGGAATTGCAAGAAGCGTTTCAGTCTCCTTATATGATGCAGCAGTTTGCAGTTTGGTGAATCAAGCGTCCAATTATTTGATGGAAAATCAAATTCCTCAACGAATTGGTAGTTTGCATCCAAACATTGCTCCCTACGGAGAAATATTTACAACTAAAGAAGGTGATTTAATTACATTCGCAATAGGAAATGATGTTCATTTTATGAAATTGTGTCTATTCTTAAATCTTTCTGAAACTCCAACTGATATTCGGTTTGTCACGAATGCATTGCGCGTGAAAAACAGAACAGAATTGCAGAACATACTTCAAGCAAAAATTAAAGAAATACCGACCGATGTTATTTTAAATAAAATGCTTGCTGAAAATGTACCCGCTGGAAAAATAAAAAATCTAGAAGAAGTATTTTCAAATCCAGCTGCTCAAAACCTAATCCGAGAAGAAGAAATAGAAGGGATAAATACCAAACGAGTGACTTCAATAGCTTTTAAATGGGAATAATCATCCGACAACCAGAGACAGACCTAGAATGGGATGCATATTATGATCTCCGTTTCAGAGTTTTGCGTGAACCTTTAAACCAACCTTTGGGCAGTGAACGAAACGAAGGAGACGCAACAGGAATTCATTTTGCTCTATATGATAATTCCGAAATTAAAGCGATTGCTCGCTTAGATCAAGCATCTGAAACTACTTCACAAGTGAGATTCGTTGCAGTTGAAATAAATTCGCAAGGAAAAGGTTATGGAAGAGAAATTATGGAAGCAACCGAACAAAAATCTAAAGAACGAGGTAACACTAAAATGATTTTACATGCTCGTGATTACGCTGTTGATTTTTATCTGAAACTCAATTATACGCTAATTGAACCTTCGTACAAATTATTTGACGTTTTACAGCATTTTTTAATGGAAAAGGAATTGTGATTATTAAAATTAATCAACAAATCTTTTTAATTCATCCTGACTAAAAGTCCATTCTGGCGTGTATAAATCACCACTAAAACTCAGCGAATACCAAGGACTCAAACCTTCATTATTTGGGTTTTTCAAAAGTTGAATTTCTTGAGCAGGCATATAACTTTGGGCTAAAAGAAAAAGTTTTTCTTTTGTTTCTGGATTGATTGCCATATCAACAACTATTATTGCGTGACCAGGTGCACCACCATGAATAAAAACATCTCCTATTTGCATACTTTCAATTGGAACTGATTTCAATTCTTTTGTTAAAGACAAAGTTGATGCATATCGAAATACACATTCCATGTAGTTCCAAAAGTCTTTGTGTGTATTTGATGCCGTTCCACTATCGGTCCAATGTGTATTATTCCCTTCATATACGATTCTTTTTCCTTCCATCCATTTGGAATAATCCACCCTTAAACCACTGACAAAATTAAAATGAATTTCAGAATACCTTTTTTGATTCCATAAATATTCTGCTTTCAATCGCATCACTGCATCAGCACATTGATGAAGATCTTTATTACCAATCGGCAAATCAATTACAGCATCATAAACATTATCATTTATTTTAATCGCTCCATTATATTTCTTTACAGAAGATCCATGAGGTTTTAAGTGGAGATTTCTAAGATAACTCTCAAATGAAAGGTCACCGACTTTTGTTCGTTCAAAGTTTTCAGGACATTTAAACCTTGCTTCGATTGTGCTACCTAATGTATCCAATTTATTCTCAGCAATCTTGTTGCCTAAAGTATCTGGTGGATTTTCGGCATTCGTCTTTAATTCAACTTCAGTTTTAACAGTTGGCGAGCAACATAAAAAAAAGAAAATTGGAATTATAAGTAAATAAATTAATTTGTTCATTTCAACGTGTAAAATACTATAAATCGATTTTACAGAAAAGTAACAAAAAAATTAGAGATTCAGTAAATATCTATTACACTTTCGTTAGCAAACATGCAAATGACGAACGGGATGAAAAATAAATTACTTCGGAAATGCCAACGCACAAAGCAAAAGTTTGGCAAGCCCCATCACACGGGTAAACCCTTCGCTTGCCAAACACTTGCTTTTTATCCAACGCTCACAAAATTCAACAATAAAATCAAACAAATTAAAAATAATTTTCTTCCTCCTTAAATTGACAAAAAGAATTCGAAGAATAGAACAAAAAAAATGTACATTTAGAACTTCTAAACTACTATCTATGAAAACAATTAAAAAAAACACAACAAAATTTATAAGCAGATTTTTTCTGTCAATAGTAGGCCTTTCAACTATTTTTAGTGCGCAAGGCCAAACCCAAAATAATGTTTTGAGTCTTGCTCCGAATTATTATGAAAATGGACAAATATTCAATCTCCCTCTAGGTCCAAACAATGGTTTGAATTATGCCGGTGAACCTGCAGAAAGCTGCCACAATGCTATGCAGGACGCAAATGGAAACTTGCTTTTTTTCATGGTTGATGACAAACTTTATGATAAAGATGGTTACTTTATTGATTACGTGGCATGGAATAATATTCAAGTGAAAGGAACATCGGAAATTGTATTTGTTCCAGACCCTGTCAATTGTCAAAAATATTACATTATTGCGGCAGGACGTGCAATTTACGATGCAAGTTTTGCAAGTAAAACACCTTTTATTGCTATTCTGGATTTAAGTTTGACAAATATCTATAGCCCAGGGCGTTTCGGGGCTCTTGAATTAAGCTCTTCGGGCACAGCTGCTAAACTCCCTTATTATAATCAGATTTCCGTCAAAGACGGCTCTGTATACATTGCAGCCTCTAAACTTCGGAATGATAATAGTCGCTTTGTTTTTGTTTCATCAGAAGTAGGAATTTATCGTTATAAAATAGATAACGCGGGTTTTTATTACGACAATTACTTTTTACCTTATAACACTAGTGGATCAGAGAGTATTGGATATAGAGGTGAAATGGAATTAGTTGAAATGAGTAATGGGAATTACCGTATTTCATCTATATTCCCTGGTATTACTTTAGGCACTCAAGTATTATATAGTGCTGAATTAGATAACACAGGCACTTTAATTTCAAGTTCCGCAAATATATTTGGGGTCTCAGGTGGCACTGAGATGTCTATTCGTGGGTTGGAATATTCTCCTTCAGGAAATATTTTGTATGTTACACACAACATTACAACACAACATCCAAATCCAATTGAATTTTATGATTTCAATAATCCAACAATGGGTTTCCAAGCTTTGAATGTTTCAAATGCCAGCGACTTTCAATATACGCAAATTGAATTAGGGAACAATGGACAACTTTATTTTGCAACAAATAATCGTTTAGCGACTTTGTCCAATCCTAATTCTCCTAGTGTTTCAAACTGGACAAATAACGCTCAATCAATTTCATATTATGCAAATAGCGAAGCTATTTCACCAGCAATCACCGAGTTTTTATCCTACATGCTTCCAGATCAAATAGATGGAATGGATTATCAAGCACATTTTTTTGCTAACCTTGAATGTTGTTTGATTAATTCTTATTACGATGCTTCAATTTTTACTGCAACATCAAGTGCTACGTGGTCACCAGGGGCATTAAGCAACCCTTTTTCATCGACTACTGGAGTAGTTTATATTGAAAATGAATTAAGAATTCCAGCTGGAAAAACTATTACCATTCAAAATATGATTTTTAAATTTGCTCCAGGAGCAAAAGTGATAATAGAACGAGGTGTAAGTGGTCAAAATGGTGGGAAATTAATATTAAATCAAACAACTTTCACTGTTAATCCAGTATGTGGTCCAAATTTAATGTGGCTCGGTGTACAAGTTCATGGATATAATAATCAACCACAAGGAACCTATACTAATAGTCAACAAGGTTGGTTTATAATGAATAATAGTTCTGTGGTCGAACATGCTATGAAAGGAGCAGTTGCTGTTAAAATTAATTCCTCTTTATTATATCCATACAACTTTACAGGATATGACTTTACTTATACAGGTGGGGTAATAAGAGCTACTAACTCAACTTTTAAAAATAATCGTCAAGATGTTGAATTTCGCAAATATCTTCCTGTCTTAAATAATTTAAGTTATTTCACAAACTGTGATTTTATTACTGATGGTTTATTAAACAATGTATTTCTTTACCCAACTTATCACGTTCAACTCAATGAAGTTGTAGGAATTTCATTCAATGGTAATACTTTTCAAAATCAAACACCTCAATTGTATGATTATTGGAAACAAGGAATGGGCATCTACAGTACTGATGCACAGATATTTGTTAATGCAAGATGTACTAGTCCTACTTATCCTTGTACTAGTTTTGATCCAAATATTTTTCAGGATTTATACTTTGGTATTCGTGCTCTTGCATTGAACTCAACAAGAACCATAAAAGTAGATAAGAACAATTTTATTAATAATTATTTTGGAATTTATTTAGGTGCTGTAGATTGGGCAACAGTGACTAAAAATAATTTTGAAGTATATCGTTCAAGTGCACCAAATATCACTTTTCAGACTTATGGTTTATATATGAACGCTTGTACTGGTTATACTGTACAAGAAAATTCATTTACTGAATTTAATGACCCGGTTGTCAGTGTTAGTGGAAATACCTATGGAATTATAGTTAACAATTCAGGTTTGTCTGATAACGAAATTTACAAAAACAATTTCAATAACATCAAAATTGGTGGACAATCACAAAACATTAATAGTGTCGCTTATAATCCGTCTGCTACATATCCGAATAATGTTGGACTCCGTTGGAAGTGTAATTATTTTTACGACGATATTTATCAAGCTGATTTGTCAATTACATCAGGTAGAATTGCATATCAACAGGGCTCATTGATTAATCCAGTGATTGATCCAATAAATTCATTAAAGTCGCCTGCTGGTAATCGTTTTAGTCATTCTACTTTTGATTTGCAAAATGATATAGCTGCAAACAATTCTGTACTTCCATTTAATTATATTCATCATGCCGATTTAATCACAACTCCGATTTATTATAATCCATTAGTTGTTTCTCCGCAGATGAGTTTTAATGCGACTTATCCTGTTTATTATGATAATACAAAATCATGTCCTTCTAAAATTAAAAGCAATATAATCTTATCGGATCCAGCATTGAAATTCCAATCTGATTCATTGAAACAAGTAATTACACTTAAAGAAAATTTGATTGATGGAGGGAATACGAATTATTTATTAAATATAATCGCTACGCAAAGTTCAGGAGACGTGAAAAATGCATTAATTGCTAATTCTCCTTATTTATCAGAGGAAGTTCTTATTGCTTATTTAAATTCCAATCCACCTTTCGGAAATATAAATCAAGTGATTATAGCCAATTCTCCTGTATCAAGTGAAGTGAAAAATATATTAATTGGTCTTAATCTTCCAAAGGGAATCAAAACTCAAATTAATAATGTACAATCTGGTATGTCACCAATGAAATACCTTTACAATGAGATTTCTTATGCTACAACTGAAAGAAATAATATAATTGATGAACGAATTCGTTTGTATTTAAATGATACAATTATTCCGAATCCATTGGATAGCGTCGCATTGATATTGAAAGAGGAAAATCGTGAATTACGAAAAAAACAATTGTGTGATACATATATATCAAAAGGGGACTCATTGTTGTCTTCACAAACTCGTGATAGTATATCGTTACAATTCGGATACGATAATTATGTTAAGCTAGCTGGACTTCAAATTGAAATGCGAAATGAACCATCGTCTTGTTACGTAATAAATACGGATCAAATCATCAGACAAGAAGTTGAATTAGTAACGTATGATCAACTGGATCGAATTAATGCTATAAAAGGTGAAGCATTATTAGCATTTGCATTGGATAGTATGTTCTTGGCAGTTGTAGAGCCACTTTATGAAGTTGGAAGTGGTTTAAGAATGGCACAAGATGATAATTCTCATTCAGAAATTTTAGACAAAGAAAGTTCTCTTTCAATTTTCCCTAATCCTTCTAATGGAACAGAAGTGAATATTGTATACTCAGGAACTGAAAGTTTAGAAAATGTAGCAATTGAAATTTATAATCTTAGCGGAATTTTAGTTGCAAACTATCAATTAAAAGGAGAATCAAATATTGTCTCTATTCCTGCAAACAAATTAAACACAGGAGTTTACTTTATAAAAGTAGTCAGTGACAATGATCTGTTAGAAACCAAAAAATTAATTATTAATCTTTAATTCTAATTCCCTGTGCCGCTTCGCGGTACAGGGAATTTTTGTATGAAACAAATCGTTTTTCATATTGCCGTACTTTTAACTTTCCTTTTTTTTAAAGGAAGTATTGTTAATGCACAGAATTTATTTCATCAAGATATTTTTTACGGTGGAGTTACAGCAGGTGGTTTTTCAACAGGTCAAGGGGCAGGGTCTGGTACTTTTACTCTATACATTGAACCGGGAAGTACTATTAGAAATGCATATTTGTTTTCTTATAGACAAGGCCATGCTCCATTGGTACCTATAACTGTAAATGGAACTCCCTATGTTTTTGACACGTTAAATTATATAATGACGGCATCTCATCCAGCTGTCAATTCTATAAAACTTTATTTTGCAGATATTACCACGGATTTAAACAGTTCTATTACATCAACCTTTAATATAACAGTACCAAACCAATTTGGACTCCCAATAAATTGGGGTTGGTTTACAGCATTTATTTACATTGAATACGAAAATCCTTCTTTATCAAAAGTTGCTACATCTCTTTGGGTAAATGATAAAGATTATGTTGGATACGAATCTTATACAATGTCCGGAATGAACCCAATTAATACTGCAAACCCTGTTGGATTGTCATTAATGCTTGACAGAGCTTGTAATATTACTAATGATGGGACAATTGTAAATTTAAACAGTAATGCACTTGGTATAATTGGACTACCAGATGCAGTTAACAGTTTGTGGGCTTGTAGTGGTTCAAAAGGTCATTTTTATTATCAAAACAACACTTTGAATGGTTTAGATGATGATACCCCTGATAATTTAATGGGTGGCGCAGATGCTTTAGCAGATATTTCCACCTTTTTATCTAATGGTGATACAGGTTATTCAACAAGTTTGGCACTTAATAACCCTAGTCCAGGTGATCCAAATTCAAATCTACTTTTAATCAACGCTTATACCACCCCATGCGATACTTTTTCAACAAGTGTTATATCAGATACAGTAATTTGTAAAAGTGAGAATATTCAACTTTTTGCATCGGGAGGCACGAATTATTATTGGTTGCCAGAAGCAGGATTAAGTAATCCCAATTTAGTTAACCCAATGGCTTCACCAGATAGTACAACGCTTTACACGGTTCGCATTGAAAATACAATTGGGTGTTCACGAACTGAAAATGTTTTAGTAAAAGTGAATGAACCTCCCAATATAAATTCAATTACAATTACTTCTTCCATTTGCGGTAACGATGATGGAAACATTTCTGTTAATGCTACAGGTACTTCACCTTTACAATATTCTAATGGCAACGTTTTTCAAAGTAGTAACTCATTTTCAAATCTAGCAACAGGAAATTATACAATTACAATTAAAGATAACAACGGATGTTCAAAAGATACGATTATTTTTATTCCTGAAATAAATCCTGTAAACACATTTTTTACAGCTAATCCAGAAACTGGCATCGAACCACTTCTTGTTGATTTAAATAACCAATCTACCAATGCGAATAACTTCGTTTGGACAATTGATAATAATCCTCTTTCAAATTCTTTCAATGCCTCTTACACTTTTGACACTTCGGGACTTTATACGGTAACGTTAATTGCCTACAATAACCTTCCTCAATGTGCAGATACGTTTTCACTACAAATTATTGTTTATGATTCTTTGATGATCCAAATACCGAATGTATTTACACCCAATAATGATGGAATTAATGATGTGTTTTCTGTTAATGTAGATGGAGCAAAAGAAATTAAATTGAGTATTTTGAATCGATGGGGGGATGTAATAAAAGTATATGAAAACAATACCTTAATGAGTCCTATTACAATTGATATTTGGGATGGAAAGTTCAAAGGTGAATTTGTGTCTGATGGTGTGTATTATTATGTTACAAAAATTATTGACACACAAAATAATACCTATAATTATCAAGGATTTATTCATGTTTTGAAATAATGCAGGAGGAAGAAACTTATTGCCAGCGCAAGTCATGCACATTCCGAAGAAAAATCGGAAAGAGCATTCCTTCCAACACAAAAAAAGAATGCACGATTTGCTAACATGCGCTTAAACGTCATGGGGCAACAAGCATATCCGAGAAGATGCCCCACGAACGTCTAGCGCAGACCCGATTGACGCAAACGTTCATCGATTCTCTTCGTAACCAAATTAAAAAGCAATTTCGCATCCTTTTCACTTAGTTTTCTTCCAAATCGGATAAATTTCCCTTGGTATTCGAATTCAATTCGCTCTCCGCCTCTTACCCATGGAGAAATTTCCCAAACAGCTTGCATCGATCTTTCTTTGGGATAATGCATGGATATTTTCTTAATGTTTTCCAAATAATAGGTGGAAGCTTTTCCGTATTTTTTTACTGATTTTTTATAAATAAGAGACGTTTCATTTATTTTAATCAATTCTTTTCCCCACATTAACCATGCGAATGAACGAATTACTTTAACGGCATAATAAAACCAAAAAGTCATGAATACAAAAACGCTGATTTTTTCTTGATTGTTTAATTTAAAATTGAAATAAGACCAAACAACGGTCGCTCCAATGACTAACCACATTGAAATCCAAGCACCCATCAAAGCATTCACCCAAACCTTATCCTCTGGATAAACTACAATGGTCGTTTTAATTTTATCCTCTACAAAGCTTACTCTACTTCCAATCCATTTCATGCTGCAAAAATACTTATTATTTATTCAAATTCTAACAAACAAAAAGGGCGACAAATTGCCGCCCTTCACTCTATAATAACTGTTATTATTCAACGATTAAACGTTTCACCATTACTTCGCTGTTAACTGTCAATTCAATTAAATAGACACCGGCTTTCAAATCTGATGTATTCAATTCAACAGTTGAAGATCCATTCAATGAACCATAGTTACGAGCAGCAATAATTTTACCTGCCATATCCATGAACTTCATACTTACTGTAGATTCTTTTGTTAGATTAATTCCAACCATTGTATTTGATACTGCTGGATTTGGGAATACTCTGAATGTTGCATCTAATTGATCAGAATTAATTTCTGTTACACTTGCAGTATTTCCAACAACAAATCCGTTTCCAACAGCTTCTGTAATTGTAGCTTTGCCAGCATTGTCAATTCTACCATTTGGTGCAATCAACATACCAATAATGTGGATTTCATTTTCATCCCAAGTAGCAGGTAAAACAAAAGTCATATTTAAGGTATGCGTTTCTCCAGCATTTACAACCGCAGGAAAACTCATTGGTTCACCTGCAAAAGAAGGTGAGATAACTCGTGCAACGTGATCATAACTCATTTGTGCTGCTGGCACAGAGCTAGGTAATAACTCATAACCTCCCATTACTCCGCTTGCGCCTCCAGCGTATGCGTTTGATTGATTGTATCCTGATCCTGTTCCCGTTACATTATCTTCAGTTAAAACACATGCAAGTTTGTATGCATTTGTTGCAGCTGTTTGGAAATCCGCAGAAATAGAAACATTTAATGTTCTTGTAGCAAGATCCCAAGTTGCTCCATTTTGAATAAATGCAACTGGTGCAGTTTGTAAACGAGAGAAAAAATCAGTTCCCATACCTGAAGGATCCACTTCAGTACCTCTATCTACTAATGCATTAGGATATCCACTAACCAGTGTTCCAATTGCAGCATCATAATCTGTAACTGTCATTGGGTCACCGTTATGAACTGCAATTCCAGCCCAGAAATCAGCGTAATCTGTTTCAAATAAATCCATGTAAACAGCTCCTCTTGGACACCATTGACACCAAGTTCCAGTAGCTTCTTCTCCAACTACCATTTTACCTAAAGCAGGTACAACTGGAGAAACCATAACTGAAGATATATCATCTGCAGCATCATCATCTGGTCCACTCACATTCACATTACTTACAGTGTATGTCATTAAGTTTGACCCAGCAACTAAATTGATTGGGTTTGTAAGTGTAAACGATTGCTCTGCCAATGAATTCATAGTAAGTGCTGAATATGATTGATTGTAATTCATACCATTGTAATTGCACGTTATATCAAAACTTGTAATTTGATTAACACCAAGGTTTCTTACTTTAAATGCAGGTACAACTGAATTCGTTGCAATATTTCCTCCGATAAATCCTGCATAGGTAACTCCAGCATTTAAAACTGGCAATATATAAGGTGTAATAATTGTTTGGAAATCATCAATATAGTATTGAGCATCAAAAGGTGTGTCGCTGTCAACAGGGAAAATATCAATCGCTTCAATTTGATTTACAGTATTTGAGAAATAACCAGCAGAAACATTATCAATGAAAATTTCCCATTTATTAATATTAAAGTTGATTTCTAAACGGAAATTAAACCATGAACCTTGAGGATAAGTTGCTGAAAAACTTGAAACTTGATTAAAGACCAATGTTCCATTGTCTCTAAAAAAAGCATCCAATGCATATGTATTACCCATTACTGCAGTTTTCTGTAGGTTGAAATAAGCAGCTTTACCTGCATTGACCTTCATGTTGAAATCCAAAACAAACTGACCCGTATTTAATACACCAAAGTGACGCACTAAATCTACTGGACCACCTGTAGAAGCAGTAGATGCGAAATACAATGAATTTGACGGACTAGAAGAAGCCGCATTCGAAACGTTAACATCTTCCGCTCCACCTGGTGCATTGCTCCAAGTAGTCCAAGCTCCTGCACTTTGCGGTCCCAGCTTAATTCCTGGCGTATATGCATCGAAATTATCTAAAAATGTTTGTGAAAAAGTAGATGCAGAAAGCAATAAACCTAATCCAAAAAGTAATTGTTTTTTCATATAGATATAAATTATAGTTTGTTTTAAAATTACAATAAGTATTCAAATATACTAGTTTCAACTGATAATAAACTTAGCTCATTCTTGAAATCCAAACTAGTTGAAATACCTAAAATCTTGTCCTTTTTTAATTCCTTTTATCGTTTCTAAAATCAACCTAATAGTATTTTCAACATCTTCTTTACGCACTGTTTCAACGGTTGTATGCATATATCTCAATGGCAGAGAAATCAAAGCACTTGTAACACCTTCATTTGAATAGGCAAATGCGTCAGTATCTGTGCCTGTAGCGCGAGAAGCAGCGGCTCGTTGAAAAGGAATTTTATTCTTTTCTGCTGTTGCAATTATTTGTTTTAACAAGTTGTTTTGCACTGCTGGTCCGTATGTTAAAACAGGCCCATCACCAGATTTAAGATCTCCATTTTCAATTTTATCAACCATTGGAGTATGCGTATCATGACAAACATCCGTTACAATTGCAACATCAGGTTTAATGCGTTGAGCAATCATTTCAGCACCACGCAATCCAACTTCTTCTTGAACAGAATTAACAATGTAAAGTCCAAATGGTAATTTGACGTCATTTTCTTTCATTAAACGTGCAACCTCAGCAATCATAAAACCACCCATTCGATTATCCAATGCACGACCAACATATCGGTTTTTATTCAAAATCATAAATTCATCCTCAAATGTTGCTACACAGCCAACATGAATTCCCATTTTCTCTACTTCCTCTTTCGTATCACAACCACAGTCCAAAAATATATTTTTTAAACTTGGAGTTTCTTCTTTTTGTTGACGCATATGAATTGCTGGCCAACCAAAAATTGCTTTAACAATTCCTTTATCAGTATGTATGTTCACCCGTTTTGATGGAGCAATCATATGGTCTGAACCACCATTTTTTCGCAAGTAGATAAAACCGTCTTTGGTGATATAATGAACAAACCAAGAAATTTCATCCGCATGTGCTTCAATTACGACTTTGTATTCCGCTTTTGGGTTGATGACTCCAACAACAGAACCATAATTATCCGTAAAATACTCGTCAATGTATGGTTTAATATATTCTAACCACAATTTTTGACCTT
>CANNKP010000033.1 GCA_947505255.1 Flavobacteriales bacterium | reverse complement strand
TATTTTATTCATATACATTGTATTAATTGTTCGGCTAAAAAATCTAATATTGTGCCAAAATTTGTTGACTTGAATTTTAAAGTGGAATAAAACTATACATTTTATTCTATAGACGGATATTTTTATCGTAAATTCGAGGAAACACTGAGTTTTTTTGTGTCAATATGAAGGTTGTTATTTTACTGTTATTATTCTCTTTTCGGTTTTTGGCGGTTGGTCAACAAGCTTATAATGCTTGTAATACAGCCCTTGAAATTTGTCCAAATCAGTCATTTTCTTTGAGTAATGTAGGCGCCAATAAAACTTTTTGTCCAGGATGTGAAGATGATTTTGCGTTTTGCTTTACCTCAAACAATTCAATTTGGCTCACATTTACAACTAATTCAACTGGCGGAAATGTTCAAGTTGATTTTAGTAACCTTGTTTTTTCGATGAATGCTGGACAAGATAATGCGCTTCAAGCAACCATGATTTCAGCTAGTGTTCCATGTAATTCAACATCATATACAGCTGTAGGAAACTGCGTGTCAACTGGGAATTTACCGTTTTCATTGAATGCCTCAGCATTGCCTGCAAACACACTTTATTACATTGTGATTTCTGGTGATTTTTCGGGGGTTGGAATTACAAGTGCGGCTGAATGCGCTTTTGATTTGATTATTAGTGGAACTGGAATTGATCGACCTGTACCATCTGTTAGTATGAATACTTCTCCGCTGTTAATCTGCAAAAATGATGTGTTTTCCGCTAATGCCATTCTTACTAATTGTCCAGACACCTCTTCTTTTAATTGGTATGTAAATGGTATTTTAACTGCAGTAACAACTGATGGAAATTTTAACACATCAGCATTAAACAATGGCGATATCGTTTCTCTTGAAACAAACTGTTATACACTTTGTGCTGAAATGGTGACAGCAACAACAGCAGCAATTGCAGTTTATTCTTTCCCAGTTGACGCCGGTCCAGATCAATTTTTGAATTCAGGAGAAACAACACAACTTAATGGTTTAACAACCGCTCCAGTTTACAGCTGGTCTCCAACTTTTGGAATTAGCGATGCCTACTCACTTTCACCTTTGGTCTCTCCAAGTTCTACAACTACTTACACATTAACGGCCACAGAAAATGGTTGTACGTTAGAAGATTACATTACTATAACGATAGAAGAAAAATTAATTTTCCCAACAACTTTTTCTCCAAATGACGACGGAATAAACGACCGTTGGGAAATTGGAGGCGTGAGTCAATATCCCAATTGTTTTGTAAAAATTTATAATCGTTGGGGTCAGGAAATATTTCAATCAATCGGATATTCAGCAACAAAATCTTGGGATGGAAGTGGAAATACCGGTAAATTATCAGAAGGCGTTTATTTTTATATCGTAGAATTACGGGACGATAAAAAGCAAGAATTTAAAGGAAGTATAACATTGATTCGCTAGTGAAAGTTCTACAGATAAATACGTGTATTATTGTTTGGTTTGTTTTAATCGGTCATTCTTTCTATTCTCAACAAATTCCTCAATTTACTCAATGGTCATCCCATCAATTGGCTCTTAATCCTGCTCATGCTGGTATAAAAACATGCATTGATATTCATTCACTTTATAGAATACAATGGGTTGGATTTCAGGGCGCACCAAGAAGTGGTTTTTTCACATTAAGTGCACCAATAAAAACAAAACGGAAAAATTATCTAAGCGCGCGACAAGGCCTTGGTTTAAAATTCGAGACAGACCAAATAGGTCAATTTAATACCAATAGAATTAATGTAGCATATGCAGCACATTTTAATTTCACACGTGATACGCGCCTTTCGTTGGGGTTGTATGGTGGTATAATCCAAATGGGATTTGATCCTTCAAATTCTGTAACAATCGAGCCAGATCCAACAGTCATTAAAGAAGCATCATTTATTGCTCCTGATGCATCATTTGGAGCTTGGTGGAATGGTGAAGATTATTATTTCGGACTCGTTCTTCAAAATCTATTTCGCTATAAATGGACAGATTTGGGAACCGATTCAAGGTACCGGTTTCATACACTACTTAATGCTGGATATCGGTTTAAAATAAATGATCGAATAACGCTTATGCCTGCAGCTATTCTTAAAATTCCACCTCGTGGACCACTTGCAATTGACCTTCAAGCAATCGTTGATTTTGGAAATAAATTTAACTTCGGATTAGGGTACAGAAACACAGATGCTTTGTTGTTTTTCGCAGGATTCAAGATAAATCAGCGTTTTTCGATGCAATATTCCTTTGATTACACACTTTCCGCATTACAAAATGGAAGCAGTAATACACATGAATTATCTATCAGTTTTAATGCTTGTAAGCCGCAAAACAATAATACATCTCGTTGTCCATTATTTGAATAAAACCACTTAAAAAGGTTATTCAATTTTTAGTGTTTATAAATCTTTTGGAAGACCAATATTCAGGACCTTTTCTTGCGGATATTTGTTATTAAAATTAGCCTCATGAAAATCTCTTATATACTTTTCAGTTTCATTTTACTCGGAGCGTGTGTTCCTGCAAAAAAATACAACGATCTTCTTGAACGGGAAAAAAAATGCAGCGAAGAATTAGAAGCATATAAAACGAGCTCTTTAGATAATGAGGGCAAAGCCAAAGATCTTCAAGCACGTTACGATGTGATGAAAAAAGAAGTTACAGCGTTGAAAATTGACACAAATAATTTAGGGAATAATTACCGACTTCTTCAAACTCAATATGACAAAATGGTGATTCAAAACGAGTCATTAGAAGCAGTTTTTGATAAACTTAGAATAGCTGGTGCGAAAGAAACAGGATTGTTACAAGCTGAGCTTGAAGGGAAAAATTTAGAATTACAACGAAAAGAGGATGCCTTAACTGCTTTAGAATTAGATTTGAAGAACAAGGAACAACTCTTAGCAGATAGAGAGCAAAGAGTAAATGAATTGGAGGAAGCAATACATAGAAAAGACGAAGCAACTAAACTATTAAAATCAAAAGTTGCAAGTGCATTAAAAGGTTTTGAAAGTCAAGGGCTGACGGTTGTGCAAAAAAATGGAAAGATTTATGTAAGTATGGAAGCAAAATTACTTTTTGCATCAGGAAAAACAGACGTTGAAGCACAAGGTAAAAAAGCGCTTATTGAATTAGCTAAAGTATTGGAAGCGGAAAAGGAATTAGAAATAATTGTTGAAGGACACACCGATACTGATAAATTAGTAAGCGCTGCGCATCCAACTTCGAACTGGGAATTATCTGTATTAAGAGCAACTTCAGTTGTGGATATAATGCTGTTAAATTCAAAAATGAATCCAGCTCAATTAATGGCTGCAGGTCGTTCTGAATTTCATCCTGTTGATCCAAACGACAAAGCAAAAAACCGAAGAATAGAAATTATCATTTCTCCAAACTTGAATGAGTTGTTTGATATTATTAATAAAGACTGATCATTCGTGATTCGATTGGAAACACATAGGCACATAGGGCGCATAGAAATTTAAACTATCAGTTTTAAACTCCTCACTCATTTTTCAACACATAGCCACATAGGCCACATAGGAAACAAACTATAAACTATCAGTTTTAAACTCCTCACTCATCATTCATCACTCCTCACTCATTTTTCAACACATAGGCGCATAGGGCGCATAGGAAACAAACTATAAACTATCAGTTTTAAACTCATCATTCATCACTCCTCACTCATTTTTCAACACATAGGAACATAGAACACATAGGTGAAATGTAATTCGTCTTTCGACAAGCTCAAGAACATCATTTCTTAATCTATTGCTTATTTTTGTTGAATGTTGACTTCCAAAGAAAATCTTCAGTTAAAACTTAAAACCCTTCCTGAAAAACCTGGAATTTATCAGTATTTCGATGCTGCTGGAACGATAATTTATGTTGGTAAAGCAAAAAATTTAAAAAAACGAGTCGCTTCGTATTTCAATAAAACTCAGGATAACGGTAAAACTATATTGCTTGTAAAACGCATTGTTGACATTCAATATATGGTTGTTGACACCGAATTGGATGCGCTGCTATTGGAAAATAACCTCATCAAAAAATACCAACCCAAATACAATATTCAACTCAAAGACGATAAAACGTATCCATGGATTTGCATTAAAAACGAACCGTTTCCAAGGGTTTTTTCTACTCGAAACGTTATTCAAGACGGTTCTAAATATTTTGGACCTTATCCAAGTGGGAAAGTAATGCATACACTTCTTTCTTTAATCAAAGAATTATATCCATTAAGGAATTGCAGTTATGATTTGGCCGACAAGAAAATTAAAGAAAAGCGTTATAAAGTTTGTTTAGAATATCACCTCGGGAATTGTCTTGCTCCATGTGTTTCTTATGAATCAAAAACGCATTATGATGAGAAAATTTCCCAAATCGAAAATTTAGTAAAAGGTAATATCACTTCTGTTATTCAATTTTTGAAGGATAAAATGCTTTATCATGCTCAAAATCATGAGTTTGAGCAAGCTCAAGAAATGAAGGTGAAACTAGAAACGCTGGAAAATTATAAAGCAAAATCTACGATTGTTTCTCCAACCATTCACCAAGTTGATGTTTGTACTTTAATCGATGAGCCAGATGCAGCATTTGTAAATTACTTATGCATTCATAATGGATCAATAATTCATGCTTATACGGCTGAAGTAAAAAAGAAATTAAACGAAACGAGAGAAGAAGTTTTGAGCTTTGTATTGCCAGAATTGCGTTCTCGATTTTCAAGCGTTTCTAAAGAAGTATTGCTTGATGCAAAATTGGATTTGAAACTCGATGGCATCAACTTTTTTGTTCCTCAAAAAGGAGATAAAAAACACTTGGTCGATTTATCCTTGCGCAATGCAAAATTTTACCGTCTCGAAAAGCAAAAACAGGAAAAGATAATTGATCCAGAGCGACATTCAAATCGCATTATGGAACAAGTTAAAACCGATTTTCGATTGGTAGATTTACCTGTTCACATGGAGTGTTTTGATAACTCCAACATTCAAGGCACCAATCCTGTTTCTGCCTGCGTCGTTTTTAAAAATGCCAAACCAAGTAAAAAGGATTACAGGCACTTCAACGTAAAAACGGTTGTTGGTCCAGATGATTTTGCCTCGATGGAAGAGGCTGTTTATCGCAGATATAAAAGAATGCTTGAAGAAAATCAATCGTTGCCTCAGCTCATTATTATCGATGGAGGAAAAGGACAATTAAGCGCTGCATTAAAAGCATTGGAGCAACTAGAACTTCGTGGAAAAATGGCAATTGTTGGAATTGCAAAACGTTTAGAAGAGATTTACTTTCCTGGTGATTCACTTCCAATCTATCTTGATAAGCGTTCGGAAAGTTTGAAAGTCATTCAATTTATGCGGAATGAGGCACACCGTTTTGGAATTACGCACCATAGAAATAAACGAAGTAAAGCGGCCATAACTTCAGAACTTGTTTCAATTACTGGCATTGGATCAAAAACACAAGAACTTTTAATGAAAACATTCAAAACAGTTTCAGCTATTCGTGTTGCGGAGATTGAAGACCTTGCAAAAGTTGTTGGCAATGCAAAAGCAAAAGTGATTAGAGACTATTTCGAAGTGAACTAATTTGAAGAGTCACGTGTTTACCACTAATTGAATTCAAAGAAATTGATTCGGAGAAATCCTTGATTGCTTTTATCTGTGTTTTACGTTGGAACTGATTTTATTTTAATTCTCCCGCTGAGCCCGCCGAAAGGTGCAGAAACACTTCCAAAAAGAAATTGATTCGGAGAAATCCTTGATTGCTTTTATCTGTGTTTTCTGTTGGAACTGATTTTATTTTAATTCTCCCGCTGATCCCGCTGAAAGGCGCAGAAACACTTCTAAAATATTCTGAACTATTTTTGCGCCTAATTCTCTTTGCTAATTTTCCTCTTATTCATAGATCTACCTCAAAATCACTTATGAAATTGCGCGAATCATATAGATAATAATTTAGTGGAATAAAAGTGCCGATGTGATGAATTAATGTTCAAAAATAAATTCTAGGTATTTGTTCTCTTGGAAACTTGGGTCAAACTTTTCAGTTTCTTTTAAAGCCTGCACAATTCTATCCTTTTTCTCATACCCTTCTATTACTTTTTGCGCAAAGTTCTCCATGTTATAACTTATCGCATGTGAAAAATCTTCCCATTGATTGATGTAATCTTGGTGAATGAGCATCGGAATTTTATACGCAAAGGAAACATTCATCGCCCCAGAAATTTGGTTTTTAAAATATTCGTCGGCGCTTGGTGTATTCGGGTGAACCATTGGCCAAATTAAATCTGTAGCTTTAAGATATGCATCAAACTCTTCCACTGAAACGAATGAATCGAACAATTTGACTTGGTTTTCAATTCCTGCGTCTTTTAGAAATTGATTAAAATAAACAACATCCGGGTGATTAACATCACTCTTGCCAAGAAAAATAAAATGAAAGCCTTTTAAAACCAATTCCTGCATCAAAGGAATACTTCCAATTAAATCTTTTCTTCTGTTTTCAACTCCTCCAATAATCGTAATCCATTTTTCTTCGTGTTTCTTTTCTATTTCTTTTTCAAATTTTGGAAAGCGTAATGGATAAAATGAGGCAACATGAATGCCCCTTTTGATCGCGATTTTGCTTAAAAAAAAATCATTTAGAACAAGGTATTTCCTAATTTTTAGGTTGATCAGTTTTTGAGTAAAACTTCCTTGAAATTTCTTTAACGTATGTACAATTCCAATAAATTCAATCTTTTTTGGAGCCGTTAAGCATAAATTACGGACGTGTGCTCCTTGGGCAGTATTTAAAATTACTTTTGTTAAGCCATTCGTTTTAAAATAACTGTTCAACTTCCGAATCACAGAAAAATCTTTGAATGCTTTTCCAGAAAATTGAATCGTTTTAAATTCATCAATATAACAATGTAAAAAAGCATTTCGATTGAACATTTCTTGTGTTGAGACAAAAGTGATATGACAACCTTTTTCTTTTAGGGCAATAAATTGGGCCATCAAACATTCATCGTGTGATCCGCCAAATTCAACAAGTGCAACTTTTTCCATTTTTCAGAAACAAATCTAAGCACAAAGGAACAAATACTGATAAGAATCAATCGATAAAATCGACGCTTAAATAGGATAAAAATTGGAGTTTTTTAAATAATTCCTTACTTTCACTATCTAAACTAAGTTAAATGGCAACTGTTTTTGAAACAAGACTTATTGGCAATATTGGAAAAGATGCCGTTGTGAAAACGATGGAAAGAGGTGTTATTGCAATCAATTTTCCCGTTGCTCACAATAAAAACTGGAAAGACAAGAGAACTGGTGAAACAAAAACAAAAACTACTTGGATTAATTGTACCATTTGGAAAAAGGAAGGAGCCAATCTTAGAATTCTTGATTTTTTGAAAAAAGGAGCCTTAGTTGAGTTAGAAGGAACTCCTTTTCCAAAGGCTTATCCCAACGAAGATGGATCAATTCGTTCCGAAATTCGCTTAAATGTTTCTAAAACGAATGTTCTGCGTCCAGCAAAATGTGAAGAAAACATAGGAGAAGATCTCGTTGACAGAGAGGAATGCGAAGATTCATATGATACATCAATTGAAGATTTCACATTAGATGAGGATGATTTCTAAGTAATTACAGTAAAAACAGCAGTTTTCGCCATTTTTTTCAATTTTTATCTTTGGAAAATAAATTCTTTCTTTATATTTGCATTCGCTTTTCAGCAATGAAAAGTAAATTCCTCCTTAGCTCAGCCGGTTAGAGCATCTGACTGTTAATCAGAGGGTCCTTGGTTCGAGTCCAAGAGGAGGAGCAGTGAGAAAAACCCTGGTATACATAGTATTACTAGGGTTTTTTGTTTTTATATGTTAAGTATTGAGCTTGACAGAAGGTAGTGAAAATCATACTATTTTTGTCAAAAACATGCAAAAACATGCAAAAAGCGTGCAAATGTAAATAGCATTCTTAAGCCATAACAATTCAATTATGGCAACTTTTACATTAGTGCTTGACAAGCGCAGAGCTAAGCAGAATGGTACTTTCCCTTTGGTGTTTAGAATAGGGATAGGTAGAAAAAACACCTTTATAAGAACTGGCATCTACATTTTAGAGAACCAATTTGACTCTTCAAGAAATATTATAAAGGATTCAGCTGAATTAAATGAGCAACTTATATTGCTTGATTCAGCATATAGAAAGCGGTTTTATCAATATATATTAACTCATAGTGAGAATGAAAATATAGATGAACTCAAAGATTATCTCCTCAACAAACTCCCTGATGAAATCTCAATTACAGAATTCTGGGAGGAGCATGTTGCAACCCTAAATAACTCAGGTAGAAATGGTGGAGCTAGAGTATATAAAATGTCTCTATCTGTACTCTCTAAAAATACAAATCTCAGTATCCCGTTTAGTAAATTTTCCTACAAGGACTTATTACTGCTAGAAAGTAAGTTGTATAAAAATGGCATGTCAGCAAATGGCATTGGAGTATATATGAGATCCTTTAGAGCTATCTGTAATAAAGCTATTAATATGGATTTAATAGGTTATGAGTGGTATCCATTCCGGAAATATAAAATTAAGAAGGAGAAAACTACTCCACGTGTCCTATCCATAATTGAAATGCGCAACTACTTTAATTATCCTATACAACCTACTCATCTCTTTTATAAGAGTTGGCTAATAGGGAAGTTGATACTTATGCTTAGAGGAATTAACTTAAAAGATTTACTCTTACTCTCCTCTAGGAATATTAAGGGTAACCGGATAATTTATAAAAGAGCTAAGACAGGTAAAATCTATAGCATCAAAATTACAGATGAGGTAGAGGAAGTATTCAAGCAATTCACTCCTAATAATACCTTACTCGGAATTCTCAGCAATGCTGATTTACTAGATAAAGAAAAGTTAGTAAATATCCATGTGCAAAAAAGAAAAGTGATTAATTCTCATCTTTCAAAAATTGGTAAAATACTTGAAGTTAATGAAGCTATTAGTACCTATGTATTTAGATACAGCTATGCTAATATTGCAAAGCAATTAGGGTATAGTAAAGACTTGATCGGAGAGGCCTTAGGCCACAACACGGGCTCCCAAATCACCGGAATCTATTTGGAGCAATTTGACCTTGGAATTGTAGATGACATGAATGATGTTATTATAAGGTCAGTAGGGAAACAACATTAATCAATTCTCTAATTGATCCATATTAAGTCCAGTTGACAAAACCAATTCATTGATAAAAGCATTCAATGGCATTCCTAATGCATTTGACAACCTATAAATCCAATAAAGTGTAGGAGTTATCAAACCTCTTTCAACTCTAGAAATGTACTGATAGTCAAGCCCCATCTTATAACTAAGTTGGGGCTGACTTAATTTTTGTTCAAGTCTTTTCTGTCTTACAAATGCACCAAATAATTTATTAAAAACGGCTTTATCCATAACCGCCAAAATGCAGATGTTAAATCCTTAAATTATAAACACATATGGTTTGTTTTGGTAAATTTGATAAACCATATATGTTTAATTTAAATGAAGTATTTTCCATACATCGTGCTTTTTCTCTGCTTAGGTTGTACCCAAGAAGGTGAAAAAAACAATACAAGTAATCCTAAAAATTTTTGGGGTACTGATCTTGAGGATATATTATTTGAAAAAGCACCTGCTTTGGATAAATTATCCTATGCTATCAATTTGGAAGATTTGAGAAATGAGAATGATGAAACTTATACCCTTCAAGAATTAGCTTTTTATGGAGAAATACCTTTTACGGGGGTTGCATACATAATCAATCATAAAGGACTTATTTTAAATTTATACACATTCAAAGATGGCCAATTGTTTGGGGCATGCAGATCATATAATGAAAATGGTCTTATTTCATACAAAACTTCATATTTCAATAATGAGGAGGTTGGTCCATTTCAATCATTTCTGGAAAGGACATCAAATAATGTTTATTTGTTTCAAGAAGGATTTCATGAAAACGGAAAATGGGAAGGTTTATTACTTGAGTACTATGAAAATGGTGAAATACATACAAAATCTTACTATCATGATGATGCATTAATTGGACATGCAGTTGAATATGATACACTTGGAAATATTGTTAAGATAACATCTAATAAATTGATCCATGATGGATTCTCTGAAGGCACAACAATTTATCAAACATTTGAATCTGCAAGTCATGATGGGAGCATCCCTGATTATGTATTAAAATCTAAAATAAAATAATAAAGATCAATTTAACCCTCTTCCTTTTTTAAATAATAATCATATAATTCAGGATACTGCCCTCTTTCCCCCCTAATTGAAGCTACAATAAGTCCTTTGAATTTATTAGTAATACCCTTCTGCTTTATAAGTTCGGTATGGTAAATTATTAAATTCAGCTCTACTATTCATACCAATATTCATATGCCCATTGATCTACACCTCCATGGTAGGAACAAGTTCCTTGACCAACAGAAGAACTTTTTGAACCATCTTCACATGTTGCACCAATCCTTTTTTTTGATATATGGGTATAAATAGAAATTAATAATCCTACTACACAGACTAAGCTGCAAGTAAAAATTAAAATTCTCCCGAAATTAAAATTCATGTTTGCTGCTTTTACAATCAGAAAAAGCAAGGCAACAAAACTTAACAGAAAAAGTCCAAAATCTTTAAATAAGAAGTCCATTTTTATTTTATATTAAAATTCTAAAAGTACTTTTTATGATTCACAAAAAGAAGTAGTTAACTATTAAAAATAGCATATTTATGATTTTGCAATTTGACCTTGAAATTGTAGATAACATGAATGAAAAAATCATTAGGTTTATTACTCAAAATAAATAGTACATCTTATGGTTCAAATTGAATATTGGTATGCAGATTTAATTAAAAGCCAAGGGTTGGTAAATGATGATGGCACTAGAACTGGAGAATGGACTTTTTACACAGAAGAGGGATTTCTTGAACAAAAAGGCAGTTACAATTTAGGTTTAAAACAAGGTCCGTGGTTTAAATATTGTAGCACATCTAAAAATAGAGTAGTATCAATCACAATTTATAAGGATGATTTAAAGCATGGAGAGTGTACGTCTTCAATCTAAAGTGGACTTTTGCTTAGTGAGTGTTTCCGTTATCTCAAAACTAAACTATTTTTCTTAGTTTCCAATTTTTTAATCATTTTATACTCTTGATATTCCATTCTTCTCTTATGTAAAGAGACATTTTTTAACCTTGCTCTTTCTTTTAAAATTAGATCACCTCGTCCATAATAAACATCGGCTGGAGTAAGGTTGTTTATGGATTCATGATAGCGTTCATTATTGTATTTATGAACGAACTTTTCCAAAGCTATTTCCAATTCGCCTGGAGCGTAATAATTATCCAGTTTAACCACGTTTTTCATTGTCCTATGGTATCGTTCTATTTTTCCTTGTGTTTGAGGATGCATCGGTCTACCATGTATTTGCTTCATACCGTGATTGTCTTTTAAATAACTTTTCAGCTCAGCTGCGATGTAACAAGAACCATTGTCAGAAAGCAGTTTTGGCCTTTGTTTGGTGATTAGTTTAGCTTTTCTTACAGCACGATCAATTGTCCTTTTTACATCTTCGGCCTTCATTCCATAGCAAAGTTCCCAATGAACGATATAACGGCTAAAATCGTCTAATACGGTACTTAAATAATACCACCCCCAACCAATGATTTTGAAATATGTGAAGTCTGTTTGCCACATTTCATGAACGAACTTGGTTTTATCAGTGAACTCATCGCCAGCAGATATGAATATGTGCGCGGGCGATGTAATCAACCCCCTTGCCTTTAAAATTCTGTAAACACTAGATTCTGAGATGAATATTTGCTGCTCATCTGTAAGATGGTAGGCTAATTCTCGAGCAGATAATTCGGGACGTTCCAATGCAATGTCAACAACTAGATTTTTTTGTTCCTGAGGAATGCTATTCCATTGTCTATTTGAACATCGTTTAACTGGTTCTAATCCTTCGACACCAAAATCTGAGTATGCTTTATACCAAGTGTAAAAAGTGCTCTTATTCAAACCGATTTCACGGAGTGTTCTATTGACTCCGAGATCCGACTGAACCACCATTTTAATGAGTTCTTGCTTTTCCGATACTGTAAAACGCATATATTTTTTGAATTTATCTGTTAATCCAAAATGTCCAAGGTTTTTTTTACAATGTCATAACGCAAAACCAAATCGGCAACAATCTCTTTTAAACGTAAGTTTTCCTTGCGTAGTTCAGTTACTTCATCACTGGTAGCTTCTCGCGTTGTATCTCCTGATAAACGCTTCTTTCCAGCTTCTAGAAACTCTTTATTCCACTTGTAAAATTGACTTTCTGCAATTGAGTGTTTTCTGCAAATTTCAGAAATGGAAATTTCTGCTCGCATAGCTTCAATTACAATCTGAATTTTCTGTTCAGAACTGAAAATTCTTCTTGTTTTTCTACGGACATCTTTTATGAAGTTTTCAGTAGTTGTTTTTTTCTTTCTGTTTGTTTCCATAATTATTTAAATTTAAACATTAATTATTGGAAACACTCTCTTAGTTTTAACTTATGATCGGTCCACTTTATGCTGACGATTTACAAACAAAAAGATCAGTGCAATAACAGCAATTAATGGTAAAACACCTCTCTCAAATCTTACCTGAGTATTATTAAAAAATGATTGTGTTCCTATAAATTCCCAATTTATAAACATCCATTTAAATTTAAACAAGCTATCAAAAGGTAAAGGGAATAATGGCTTAAATCCATGTAATAATATACCAAATGTTATAACCACAAGAACCTTTACTCCGATATTTATAAGAGGATTTTGGTTGAAATTTAGATCGAAATTAGTTTTTTCTGTTTTCATCATTAAAAATTTAAATACTTGATTTTTTATCCTAGAAAATCTAGAATCTCGTTTTAATCAATTGGAATTTAAAAAGGTAAGTAAAATGAGGGGTTTTATTTCATTCGGCCCCATTAGTAGAAATGATAGTTAGTTTTTCGTCAATTTCTAGAAAATATTTTGAAATGAATTCGCCATCATACTTATTTTGTTCCCATTCCATAATCAAAAAATATTTTCCCATTAGCCCAATGTCCATTTTTAATGATTTCATGTCAAACCAGACTTAAAGCCAGTAATTTATACCCAGGTTCTGCTGAGAAAATCTTTGGGCCTTTATCTTTTAGACTTTCCGCTTAAAATAATACGTGTTTTTTGCACAACACTCAAAAATAGAAATTTCAAGTATGTATCGGTCATTCAACATGTCATATTTCAGCACGACGATATCATCGGTTAGAAGACCAAGCGAGGCTGGGATGATCTTCTCCATTTCCATTTCTTCAGAAGCAAGCAAGTACATGTATTGATCTTGAAAGATCGTGTTTGGGCCAATTGAAGCAGTAAAACCTTCTTGTTCAGATAATGGTGTTTTCACGTCGAATTTCATACTACTCCCCGAAAAAGGAATGTTGTATTCAACTATAGAATTTAGCCTTAGCTTTACATTCAAGGAATCATCCACTAGAATCTGCAATGGCTGTATAAAGGCAATTTCCTCAGCTGTTAAGGTATTTAACTGGCGAGTTTGCTGTACTTCCGGGTATGAAAATGTATACTTTTCCCATTGCCCTTCCGCACCAATTTTCACATTCGAATAATCGTTCATTCCATATGCCGCATCGATGCGCTCAAGGACAAAGGTTCCAACATTACTCGACAATATATCCTTTTTACGTGTATCCTTAGCAACCTCCAGTTCTAGTGGTTCTAAATTGACTTCCAGTTCTGGATAGAAGGATGAAATATGGTCTAACACCAATGTTTCATAAAAATTTCCGGTCTCTACATTTCCCTCATCTGCCCCTCTGTACTCAAATTCTTTAACTGGAGCCCATTTCATAAGTGCAACATAAGTGGATGCCTCGCTTTGTCCCTTCTCCATGGCTTCATCTCCAAACTGGTATATATCCTTTTCTTGAAACGCCCAATTATTAAATGAAAAAGATAATATTTCAGCGGTTTCAGGGTTATATAAATCCACGTAGGTACTAGCATCTCCTGTTTCAACACTATGTAACTCCACGTATATAGGGAATACATTTCTAAAGCTAGGTAATGATTTGCGACGCTCTGCGTAAGACCAAGAACGAATATCCTTGAAATAATGAATCAATTCTTTTACGGGAATTTGAATTTCATACGGCTCGTATATGTCCAGATCGTACAAATATAAATAGAAGGTACAGGTGTCTCTTTCAATAAAGTAATCAATCGGAGCACTATTTTCTTCATCGGTCTGATCTTCCGAAAAATCCTCAAAGGAAAAGACGGGTATTTTGTCTATTGTAATTCCTGTTGCCATCAATACCGGAACTACTTTTTCATTCAATTGTTTTTCGAGTTCTACTTTTTTTTCATTGAATAAAAATGATGATGAAACCTCAACTTCTACCCCATTCATCGCATAATGGAAACCGTTTAATCGTTTGAAATAAATGCCATTTTCAATTTCTTGAGTCTTTTTGAGTATAAACCCGTTCCAATAAGTTTCCTGTACAATCGTTTTTGCCAAGCCTTGATCAGTATCGAGGCCCAGCGTGTCCACTAAAACAGCATTAGAATGTACGGTAGATTGCGCAATGGAAACGGTAGTATTCATGCATACTGCACCACACAATAGCACACCAATTTTAAATAGTATGTTGAAGGGGTTTTTCAGTTTTTTCAGTTTTGAATCTAAAGAAATTTCTTTTGATTCATATTTGCTACAGCTTGATATTATAGTTGCAAATAAAAATATTATTGCAAATCGATTTTTCATATTTTTAAAAATTTAATACTTTAATTTTGGCATGAATACTTCAGGTCGTTTAGGTGGTGCAGATATTTTTTTACCATCTTCGTAGATAACTTCTTCTACCATATTTTCTTTTAAATAATATGTTTTATGACTCCCTTGTATTACCCCCCTATTATTGTAACTAGCTTGCTGAACTGTAGAACGATGATAATGCTCTATTTGAAGTAATTTACCTTTGTCGAACAGAAAGTAAATTGTTGTCTCTCCATATGGGAATACAATTATTGAATCTTCCATTCCAAAGTAATATTTCTCTAATCGATTATCTTTATTTTTATAGGTCCCATGTAATTTATAGCTGAAGTAGTTAAGAGTATCAATTCTGCATTCAGTTGTTGGTAATGAATAATTGTTAGGGTTATAACTATTTTCTAAGCGAGTTTTTGCGTATGTTAGAGTTTTAATTACTGCGCCATTCTCAGAGAAAATCGGAATAGAAATGGAATCATACGTGAAAAAATTTTTATTTTCACGGTATGAATTATAGGAATATTGAAATGAATTTCCTGCAAAACCGGTGAACTCAAAATCCTTCATTTCAGGACAATAATAATCGATGAGGTTCAACATCTCAGCAACAGTATTTCCTTCATACTTTAGATTGCCATTTAATGTACCAATAACAATAAGTTGTTCGAAGAAATAACGGGGATCGAACTGTAATAATTTTTGACCATTTTTATGATAAATTGTGTATTGCGATTGAACATAAGGGTACTCTTTTATTCCAGTAGCAATAAATTCCAATTCGTCCAATTTATTTTTACCATCAGGGTAATAGATACTTTTTTTTATTAAGTTACCATTATCATAAGTTTCTTCAATACGCTGTCCTATTGGATGTATTGATGCATTTCCTCCCATTTTAACTTGCAAACCGTCAAAAGTTCGATCCACATAACCATTAGATTTTTTAGTTATCTTGAAGGACTCTTGTATTAACAAATAGACTTGTTTCGTCGTGGGATTAATTCTAAACCTCTTCATTAATTTTGTTTTACCAAATTCAAAATATTCCTCAGACATTATTGCATTCGGTCTTTCTTGAAAAAAATTGATTCTTTGAATAATTTCTCCTATACTATCATATATTGTATATCCATTGGAATTAAAGACTTTACCTGTAAGGTTGCCGTGATAATACTTAAAATTAATACCATCCTCAACCCATTCTCCATGTTTTAAGCCCTTGTCATCAAACATGTTAATTTGTCCGATAGAGTAAAAAGAAAAAATGTGAAAAAAAATAAGAAAAAAGAATATTTGTTTCATAAAATCATAATTATGCTGTGTCACTTAATAAATTGAAATAACATATTGTAAGTGACTATCTTATTTTTTCTAAAATATCTCTCGAAACACCTGAAAATTCTGTTGAATCAGCGATTTGTTTCTTTAAAATTAGGTGAGATTCTATTCTCATATCACTTTTCAAATAAATGAGGCGAAGTCTATATTGTGCTTCTTCATAAAAAAAGATGAAGTATCAACACGTATAAAATAAGAGGATAATTCTAAATTTTCATTCTTAATATTGTTTCCAACTATTTACTGAATTATTTCCATTGTCATAACTATACATCAAAGAGTTTATATCAAATTCCAAAAAATTACTTGTAGTAAATTTAATATAACCTGAACCGCAGCAACCTGGATCATCTACTTTAAACACCTTGCAATTAACCTCATATTTATTATTTATCTTTTTAAGACTGAAATCGGACGAGATTCTACAATCTTTCCCAAAATGTTTAACCATTTTTTGTCCGATACCTTCCAATATGAAATCATAGAGTTTTATTTCTTCAATCGAATTGTTTTTTATTTCATACAATTTTGTTTGATTGGCTTCACTTCCTGCCCCAGATAAATTATAAAAAGTAACAACATAATTGTCAAATTGCTCAACG
The DNA here is from genome assembly GCA_947505255.1 of Flavobacteriales bacterium. GTDB lineage: Bacteria > Bacteroidota > Bacteroidia > Flavobacteriales_D > Crocinitomicaceae > M0103. The sequence goes on along the minus strand of CANNKP010000033.1, from coordinate 3,248 downwards.
GTGTATTCGTCGCTCATTCCAGCAAAATAGTGATTAAAAAGAGCTTCAATAAATAATTCAGACAGTGTTGAATTTTGACTGTTATACTTTTCTGTGACAAAAATTCTATCTAATGAAATCACTTTATTAACAATCTCGGTATTCTCTGCTTCTCCCAAAGGGTAAGCATTTTGCATTGAATTTCGTCTTTCTTTCAAAAATTGAAGTAGAACGATATCACTTATGTTAATTAGCTTAAAATTACTTCGGAGTTGTTTCAATAAAAATACTTCATAATAATATTTATAAAATTCTGATTTCGTTAAATTGGGAGTAATACAACTTTGAAGTTTATTCAAATCACTCAAAGAAGAATAGGAAGAATAATTCCAGAACTGATTACAAATAGTCGCCTTTTCGAAATCTGAATTAAGCCTATCAATAGTTTCATTTGCTGCGCTCAATTCTTTTTTCAATTGAGAAATTTCATTTTGATTGGCTAGATCCTTTTTTGTTAGTTCTTCAATTTCTTTTAATAGATCTTGATTAACTTTTCTTTCGGTAAGTAACACTTTACTTAAACTATCAATACTAAAATTTAACACTTCAATCTGTTCTTTTTTGGATTGAGTGAATCCAAAAAAGTAAAAGCAAAAAGTGAATAAAAGGAGTGTTGTTTTCATTTGGTGATTATAGTGTATTTCTTTTTTATTTGGAGTTAAACCTTTTTTCGAATATTGATTTTACGCTTCAATGTTTTATCATAAGAAGTCCAGGTTCCACAAGTCAGTTTTGAATCAATTCCATTATCCGTAAAACAGCCAAATTCCAAATGAAAAGAGCCATTCTTATTACTTGTTTTTGGTTCCATTACCTCGATAAATGGCATGTCTGCTTCCACCATAATTTTCCCAGTAAAGGTTGTTTTATTTCCATTATTAACCATACTGTAACCTTCACAAATTCCTTCGTGCACCGTATTATTGGAAATGTAATTCGACTTCGTTATAACAATGGTAATATTCTTGGTTGCTATTCCACTTCCACTAATTGTTCCGGTCCAAGTGCCAAGAACTTTTTTATCGTATTCAGTTTGACTCAAACATGTGTTAAATAGTAGAACAACTATTAGAGAAACAAACAGGGTTAAAACATTTTTCATTTTATCATCATTTAAAATCTACCTTAATCGTCTGATTACAAAGGTATGTAAGTAATATCATTAAATTTTCTTCAGAATTTCTTCAGAAACAGCACTAAAATCTGAATTTTGTTCAACGTGTGCTTTGAATATTTTTTTCGCTGAATTTACATCGCCCTCAGAAAGTAAAATTAAACCTAGTCTAAATTGGGCTTTATGGAAATAAACAGAATTCTTTTCAATTTGAATAAAACAACGTTTTGCTTCTTTAAAGTCATCCGTTTTATAGGCAATCACACCTCGGAAATAATTGGACGTATCGGATTGAATATTCTCTAGAAGTTGAGCCGCCTTGCTAAAATCATCCAATTTATAGGCATTCATCGCGTCATCGTACTTTCCTTTTGTACTCATTTTTACAGGAAGACCAGGTTCTTCAGGCCAATATTGTTTTGCCAGATCAGTGTTTTTATTAGAAGACAAAAGATTAAAAAGAAGAAAACCAACAAGAAGGCATGCCGCTATCGAAGAAGTTAAAACCAGAAAAACCCTCGATTTATTGTTTTTCGGCTTCTGAAGGTCTAATGTTTGGTCAAGTTCGATGAGTTTTGATTTTAGATCACTTCTAAAATGTGTCTCAATGCCTAATTCAATTTGTTGATAGTACTCAAAACGTTCTTTGAATTCAGCGTCATACGCTAAACGCGCATCAAATTCCCTCATTTCAATGTCATTTAAATCACCATTTCGGTAACGTTCAAATAAATCGATCTGTCCAATTTCTTCCATCATAGCGTGAGGAGCATTGAAAGTTTTTTTAATTCGACCAGCAAATTTTTCATGCAAACAGATTTCTTGGACTTTGCAGTATTACTGTTTTTGTAATTCATTTCACGTGCAATACTATCCATATCGTATTCTTTGAAATAGAATAGATTTAATATTTTCTGGCAATCTTCTGGCAATTGTTCTATTGCTTTACTAATCTCTTCTTGTGTATATGCTTTGTTTTCCTCCTCCATGAATTTGTCGACTTCTCCATGTGTAATCAAATGAAGGGCGTCATGGTAAGTCATTCGCCTATCTTTTTTTTGGATATTCAGAACTTTATGTTTTCCTATTTGGAAGAGGTACGTTTTTAAACTACTGGATAACTCTGTTAATCTTCCGTGAATAACATTTTGATGAAAATCAAGCATTGCATCTTGAAAGGCATCTTTGGCTTGTTCTTCCGAAGTCTTGAATTGTGATCTAGACCAAGCTATAAACTCATCCCGGTAGAGTTTATATAACTCATATATAGGAGAATTATCCCCTTTACGGAGTTTTTCAAGGATAATATTTGGTCGAAAGTCTTTCAAAAGGGTGAAGATAGAAAATAATTAAATAAGAACTCTATGAGTGTCCCAAAAGTAAAAGGTCAGTATAACTGGGTTTTTACTTTTTAATGATACTGGATTTGTATTATTTCACCTTTCAAACTAACTTAGTGACCCAAAACCAATCCCCATGTCATTCAAAAAAATCTCAGAATCAGAAACCACCATCACAGAATTAATGATTCCTTCTTACGCCAATTTTGGAGGGAAAGTACACGGTGGTTTTTTATTGTCGCTCATGGACAAAGTTGCTTATGTGGTTGCATCTAAACACAGTGGTGGTTATTGTGTAACTGTTGCGGTTGAAAATGTTGAGTTTTTGACACCTGTTGAAGTAGGCGAATTGGTTTCCATGAAAGCATCCGTGAATTATGTGGGCAGAACAACGATGATTATTGGAATTCGTGTTGAATCCTTGCAACCTAAAACCGGTGTGGTGAAACATACCAACTCTTCTTATTTTACAATGGCAGCAAAAGATGATAATAACGAATTAAAGCCTGTTCCTGGACTTATTCTTGAAAGTCAAACTGAGTTACGACGCTTTTGTGAAGGTCGATTAATTCGAGATTTCTCCAAACAGAAAAGGGATATTTTGAAATCGGATATGATTGACGTACCATTTGAAGGAATGGTTGAGATGTGTGAATCTGAAAATTGTAGCATTTCTTTAATGTAGCAGCAAGGACTCAAAAAATATGTCCACGAATTACACGAATTTCCACGAATTTAGACCATTTGAAGACGCT
>CANNKP010000032.1 GCA_947505255.1 Flavobacteriales bacterium | reverse complement strand
TGTTGTTCTCTTAATCGTGATGCTTCATCAAAATTTTCATAGTTAAATGGTGCAATTTCCACAATATAAAACGGTAAATCACCTAAATCCCAATTCATCCTCCAAAGTGAAACCATGTCCTTCAGTTTTGCACCATATGTTTTATATCTTCCAATATTGGATTCACCTTGATACCAAATAAATCCTTTAATTACATAGTTAATATATGGTTGTATCATCCCGTTGTACATAACGGATGTCTTTTTATATGTTTCATTATCTGCGAAAAATTGATTACTAGAATAATCGGAATAAGCGTCAACCAAGTTTTTACTCATCCATGCTTCAACACTTGATCCTCCCCAACTAGAATTTATTATACCTATTGGAACGTTTAATTGTTTTCGTAATTCTAATGCATAAAAATAGGAAACTGCACTAAAACTCTCCAAATTTTTACTGGAGCTAAGTAGCCAAGTTCCTTCAGCATAAGTTACAGGAACTTCTTGTGCATTTCGCTTTACTTTTAACAACCTTATTCCATTTTCTGGATCACCACTTTTTATTGTTTCCTCTGCTTTATCGATTGGCTGTTCTTTGAAACCACTCAAAGGCATTTCCATGTTGGATTGACCAGAACAAAACCATACTTCACCAATCAGAATATTATTTATTGTAGTCGTTTTTCCGTCACAAAATGTTATGTTTTGCTTTTCAAAACTTGCAATTGGTGTTTCTATCGAAATGACCCAACGACCATCTTTTTTTGTTTTGAATTTATACGTTTTCTCAGTCCAAGACGGTTTTATAATTACATTTTTGTGAGGTTTTGCAATTCCCCAAATTTTGATGGTGCTTTTTTGTTGTAGGACCATGTTGTCACTGAAAACATCGGGTAAGATGACGGTGCAGTAAGAGTTAAAGCTTAGAAAAAAAACTAGAAGGAATAATAGGTGTCTCATGATTCACTATGAATAAGTTATCCTTTTTTATGGTTTCGTTTTTTTTCCTTTTTTGTTTCAAAATCATCCTCGAGTTTAAAATTTATTGGTGTTTGAAACCAATGATCCACAAGATAACCATCAATTTCACCTGGATTCCATTTGCCCATTGATTGAATAACTCGAGATGCTTCTTTATCACATTCGGGGCATCCTGGGACACCTTTTACAATAGTTACATCATTAATGTTTCCTGTCTCATCAATTTTAAATTTTAAATAACATTTACCTTGAAGATTAGCTTCAATTGCAACACTTGGGTAAATTAAGTTTTTCACTATGAATTGCGACATAGCAACAAATCCACCAGGGTATTCTGCGACTTTTTCAAATGGAAAATGTAAGGTGTCTTTGCCTTCTGACGTGTAACATTTACCACTTACAAACGACCCTGATTTATAAAAAGTAAATAATGAATCTGTATAATTGTTAGAAAAATATGTGCCTTTTATATTGATAACACCATTTTCAAAATACTGATAAAATGGTCCATTCAAATTATTATAAACATATGTGTATTTTGAAGTTATTCGTCCTAAACTATCGTAATAATTGATGTAGCCATTTTTTTTCCAAACTTTGATGAAATCATACTCTCCTTGTGAATATTTGGTTCCATTAATATTGAAATAAGAAATGATTGATTTAGTCGTATTATTTTGATTTTTTTCAATAATACAGTAAGAATCTGCATTTATACTATCACAAATTTCATTTTCGGGATTAAAAAATTTCTTTTCCATAACGGATTGAGAAAATAAAGAAGAAAAAAACAAAAATGATATTGAAAATGTAAATAATAAATTTTTCATTTATTCAGGATTAAGTTTGACAGGAAGATGCTACTCCATAAAAGCATACATCAAGATATTTGCACCCATTTGTAAAGCTTGTTTTCTCTTTTCTGGCGGGTCATTATGCACAGGTTGATCTTCCCAACCGTCACTTAAATCTGTTTCAACGGTGTACAAACACACCAAACGACCATTATCAATGATTCCAAACGCTTGTGGACGTTTCCCATCATGCTCGTGAATTTTTGGTAAATCATTAAAGTCAAATTTTTGATGAAAAATTGGATGGTCAAATGGTAATTCAATCAAGTTGTTATTTGGGAATACTTTTTTTATTTCAACCCGAATAAATTCATCCATACCATAATTGTCATCAATGTGTAAAAATCCACCGGCCAACATGTAATTCCGCAAGTTTTCAGCCTCTGCAGGAGAAAAAACTACATTTCCATGTCCCGTCATGTGTATCATTGGGTACAAAAACATGTCTTGACTTCCAACTTCCACATAAGGAACATCGGCAGAAATATTTGTCGCTAAATTTTGATTGCAAAAAGTAATGAGATTTGGTAAAGCAGTTGGATTGGCATAATAATCGCCCCCACCGTTATATTTCAAAACGGCCAATTGGTAAGTTCCCTGTGCATTGACAAATGAGACAAATCCAATTATTAAAAATGTAATTAAAAAAAAAGTACTTTTCATTTTAAACTCTAAGTTATAAACTCATCACTTTGCACTCATCACTTTGCATTCATCACTCCTTTAACTCTCCCTCCAAAAACATCTTCGCCTGCATGCAACTATACAATCCAGCTGTCTCAGTTCGTAAACGATTTTCACCTAAAGATATTGTTTTGTATCCAGTTTGCAAAGCTAATTCCACTTCAGATAATGTGAAATCTCCTTCAGGTCCTATTAATATGGGGAAATGAGTCGTTTTGAAATCAGCCGTTATTGTTGTTTTTGCGCCTTCGTAACAATGAGCAATTAACCCTTTTGGGTATTTTGAAACGAACTCTTTAAAAGGTGTTAATGGATTTAATTTTGGTAAGAATAAACGTTTTGATTGTTTCATTGCTGATATCAATATTTTTTCAAAACGTTCATCTTTTGTCTGTTTACGTTCGTTATTTGAACACAATAAAAAAGTAATATCGGTAATTCCAATTTCAGTAGCTTTTTCCAAAAACCATTCAATTCGATCATTGTTTTTTGTTGGAGCAATCGCAATGTGAATAGAGTAGGGGCTTATTTTCTCTTCCTTAAATGAAACGATTTCAACCGTGCATTTTTTAGGATTTGAGTCAATGATTCGTGCTAGAAACTCAAAACCATTTCCATTTAAAAGTGCAATTTCATCACCTTCTTTTAAGCGCAAAACGCGACATGCATGTTTTGACTCCTCTTCTGAAAGTGTGTGAGTTTTATCAGTTGAACTAATTGTTGGATCGTAGAATAAATGCATCAGTGTAATAATCGATAAACCATTTCTTTCATTAAATCACCTTGAGAAAAAGCGCCTGTATTACCAACACCTTTTGATTTTAAATCAAATTCATGCAAAATAGCAATGTTTATGGCAATTTTCTTGGGATTGTAAACTTTTGAAGCATTGATTAATTCTCCAGCAACAAAAGGATGAACTTTTAAAGCAGTTGCAACTGCTTCTTTCGATTTATGTTGCAAAAAATGAACGCGCATCAAGCGAGAATAATAATTGAAGACCGTTGAAATGACAACAATAATATCTGTTGCTTTTGGGTTGTGAGCGAAATAATCTACAATTTGAAAAGCTTTCGTTACATCTCTCACAGCCAACGCATTATTCAACTCAAAAACATTGTAATCTTTTGAAATTCCAATATTCTCTTCAATATGAATATCATTGATTGTAGTATCTTTTTCAATTAGAATAGCCAGTTTATCAATTTCATTTACTATTCGACCTAAATCATTACCAAGAAATTCAGATAAAAGCATACTTGCCTTTGACGTGATCTTAAATCCAAGTGTTTTTAAATAAAATTCAATCCAACTTCCTAATTGATAATCTTTTACTTTTTCTGACTTAAAAACAATTCCATTTGTCGTTGCAAACTTCATCAGTTTTTTACGAGCATCAAAGGTTTTGTATTTGTAATTAACAACAAAAATCGTTGTTTCAGAAGGATGTTCAAAATAGGATTCTAGTTCATCCATCTGTTTGAAATCTTGTGCTTCTTTCAAAATCACCAATTTTCGAGCAGCCATCATTGGGTAATTTTTCAATTCAGACATTAAACTCAATGGCTCAGCATCTTTTCCGTAAATAATTACTTGATTGAAATCTCTTTCATGCTCTTCAAGAGCATTTTCGGTAATTGCTTTAGTGATTTCATCAATAAAATATGCTTCTTCCCCATGAAGAAAATAAATTTTCTCCAACTTTTTGGCCTGAATATCTTTTATGATGAGTTTGTAATCCATTAATTTTTATGTTGTTCCCAAATTTGAACTAATTCGACTAATGTTTTCACTGCTTTTTGCATGTCTTGAATACTTACATATTCGTGACGTGAATGTATAGCCATTTCACCCGTAAAGATATTTGGACAAGGTAAGCCCATAAATGAAAGTCGAGAGCCATCAGTTCCTCCACGTATTATTGTCGGTTTTGCTGTGATTCCTGCTTTTCCCATTGCTTGAATAGCATAATCCGTTACAAATGGAACAGAACGCAACACTTCTTTCATGTTTCGGTATTGTTCTGTTATTTCAAATTCATATGACGCACCATTGTACTGTTCCATAACCATTTTCAAGATGGATTCTAAACGGTTTTCATATTCCGTTAGCTTTTCTGTTAAGTGATCACGGATAATAAAAGTAACGGTTGCAGTTTCTAATCCTCCTTCAATTGTCATTGGATGAACAAATCCTTCGCGGTGCTCAGTAGTTTCTGGTGACCATTTATCTTTTGGTAGTGTAGTAATAAATTCAGCTGCAATTTTCAACGCATTTTGCATTTTATTTTTTGCATAACCTGGATGTGCGCTTACTCCGTGAATAGTTACTTTCACAGCATCTGCAGAAAACGATTCGTCTTCGATTTCACCTAGTTTTGCACCATCTAGCGTGTATCCGTAATCCGCATTTAGTTTTTTCATGTCCAATTGCTCCACACCACGACCAACTTCTTCGTCAGGAGTGAATAAAATTCTGATTGGACCATGCGGAATTGTTGGATTTGCTATGATATAATTTGCAAAATCCATTATAATTGCAATCCCTGCTTTGTCATCAGCACCCAATAAAGTCAATCCACTTGCTGTGATAATATCATCACCAATTTTCTCAAGTAAATAAGGATGTTTTGTTGTCGTAATGACCTGGGTTGTATCGTCTGGAAGGGTAATTGGATCACCGTTGTATTTTCTATGAACGATTGGTTTTACGTCTGTTCCACTGCAATCTGGAGCCGTATCCATGTGAGAACAAAAACAAATAGTCGGTAAATTTGAATTTGAACTAGTTGAAGGAATTGTTGCATAAATATACCCCCATTGATCCATTTCAACATCATTGATTCCAAGATCTTTAAGTTCATTATATAGAACTTGTGCTAAGTCCTTTTGTTTCATTGACGATGGAAAAGAAGCAGAGTTTGGATCAGCTGTTGTATCTATTTGAACATATTTAATAAAACGTTCTTCTAGTGTGTAATTCTTTGATTGCATAATTTTACTTTGACCTCAAAGTTAGTAAATAGTTTGTTTTAAAATGAACCAAATTTGAGGATTTATTCGTCGATTTACTATCAATTTAAAATGCATAAAAAAAGCTACTCCAATGAGCAGCTTTTCAATGTATATTAATAAAAGGATTACATTATCTCGTTAGCGGAAAAATGAAATTTACCTTCAATTTCTGCATTTTCATCTGAATCAGAACCATGACAAGCGTTACGACCTTTTGATTCTGCATAATATTTGCGAATAGTACCTTCAGCTGCTTCAGCAGGATCAGTAGCACCAATTAATGTTCTGAAATCAGCAACTGCATTTTCTTTTTCAAGAATAGCAGCGATAATTGGTCCAGATGTCATGTATTCAACAAGCTCACCATAAAAAGGTCTTTCAGAGTGAACTGCATAAAATTCTTGTGCTTGTTCTGTAGTTAAACGTGTTAATTTCATTGCTTTAATTTCAAATCCTGCAGCGATAATCATATCTAGGATTTTACCTGTGTAACCATTTTCGATTGCATCAGGTTTCAACATCGTGAAAGTTCTGTTTGTTGCCATTTTTGTGTATTTATTTTCTAAAATTTGGGTGCAAAGATACTATATTAATTATCAATTGACAATTGGCAAATATCAATAGCGACTTGAGCTTTTCAAATTCATAGAGTTTGTTATCTTTGAGAAGTAAATTAAAAAAGAATTAAATGAAAACGTTAGAGCATTTTTTCACAGGAATGGATCCAGTTTTAGCTGCTTTAATCGCAACAACTTTTACATGGTTGGTTACTGCCGCTGGAGCATCTTTGGTTTTTTTCTTTAAATCAATGCACCGAGGTTGGCTTGATGGAATGCTTGGTTTTACAGGTGGTGTTATGGTCGCGGCAAGTTTTTGGTCTTTGTTGAATCCCGCAATTGAAATGTCTGAGAAAATGTATCCATCTATGCCATGGATGCCAGCTGCTGTTGGTTTCTTTTTAGGTGCGATTTTCTTATTCTTTTTAGATAAAAAATTACCTCATTTACACATCAATTTCAAAGAAGATGAAAAAGAAGGTGTTAAAACTCAAATGCATAAATCCATTTTATTAGTGCTAGCTATCACACTTCACAATATTCCTGAAGGACTTGCTGTAGGCGTATTGTTTGGAGCAGCCGCTTCAGGAATGGATGGCGCAACTATAGGCGGAGCAATTGCTTTGGCTATTGGAATTGGAATACAAAATTTTCCAGAAGGATTTGCCGTGGCTATGCCTTTAAGAAGAGTAGGAATTAGCCGAAGAAAAAGTTTTTTTTACGGACAGTTATCTGCAATTGTAGAACCTGTCGCTGGTGTTATTGGCGCTGTAGCAGTAATTTATATGCAACCAATCTTACCTTTCGCATTAGCTTTTGCCGCTGGAGCAATGATTTTTGTTGTGGTTGAAGAAGTCATTCCAGAAACTCAGAGAGATAAATACACTGATATTGCTGTTTTAGGATTCATTGGTGGATTTCTTGTGATGATGATTCTTGATGTAGCACTAGGATAAGAGTTGTTTTTAAACTATTTAACATATTTTTTAATTTATTTTATTGTTAATCCAAAAAAAGCATGTACTTTTGCACCATCAAAACAGCATTTCATAGTTGTTGTTTTAGGTTTTATAGTTTTAGCAAGGTTTAGGTGAAAGAGGAACAAATTCCATATAGAATTCGTTCCTCTTTTTGATTTTAAAAACTTTTTTGTATCTTCACAAAAGACAGTTAAAAACATCATATGAAACTAAAACTACTTTTTCTTACATTTTCAATTCTTTCAATTAACGTTTTTTCTCAAACTCAGAGTATTGCATATCCTGAAGTTGGAAAAGGTGTAGCAACCACTTTTGTAAATGATTATCATTCTTTGGGTGTCAATTCTTCTGCATTAGGATGGGGAACAGGTTATAAGGATAAAAAAATAACAATTGGTATGTCAGAATTTGGATTTGGGATTTATTCAGATTCTTTGTCCTCTGATAAGCTTAAGAATTTTTATAAAGCGGTTAAAGGTGAAATTACAAATAGCCAAACAGATTCTATTGATTGGAGCGCCCAACAAAGCGCAGCAGCTGATTATGCAGGATCTAAAATTTCAATGTTTATAAATTATAATTGGGGTGGTTTTGCTTTTCAAAATGAAAAATTTGGAGGAATTGCCTTCAATGTTCGTGAAAATTATCAATGGTATTCGAAATTTAATAACCAAGTTACTGATCTAATGTTTAAAGGTAAATTATCGAATTATTTTGATTCACTTACAATTGTTATAGCAGGAGACACCTCCGTAATTGCAAACTCTAGCAGTTTATCCGCTGACACATTGAATAGTGCCATTTTAGGCACTGCTTCTGTTCCATTAAGGTTATCGGCACTTACTGAGGGTTCTGAAATTCGCTCAGTTTGGAACAGGTCATATAATTTTGGCTATGGTAGAAAAATTTTAGGAAAAGATTCGGTATTCGTATTGTACGGTGGAATTGGTGGACGTTTTATCCAGTCAATGGCAATGTTTAATATGGAATCAAAAAATGGCGAATTATACATGTATTCTTCTATAACTCCAAATTTTAATATTGATTATGGCAGTGTTGCAGCTATGAATCCATCAACTTTTATTGAACGCGGCAAGCTATTACCGAAAATAGTTGGAAGTGGATATGGAATAGATCTTTCTGCAAGTGCGATATTTTTCAATAAATTGAAAATTGCAGCGGCAGTTAATAATATTGGGAATGTAACATATTCACGAAATGTTTATAAAGCAACTGACACACTGCTTACAAGTATTTCTGTAAGTGGTTTATCAGATTACAATGTATCACAATCAGTTAACCAATTATTGAACGATGGTGGATTGTTTAAATTAGAAGGGCAAGAAAAATATGTCTTGAAAAATGCCTCAGATTTTCGTCTTGGCGCAAGTATGGACTTTGGAAAAGCTTTTAAATTTGGTTTTGATTTTGTAGCACCTTTAAATAGTGACAATCCAGGAAGTATTGCAAACCCAGTGGTGTCAGTTGGAGGCGAAATACGAATTAAATTTATTGCACTTAGCGCTGGATACTTTGGTGGTGGAATCTATAAAAATAACATCCCTGTTGGAATCAATTTCATTTTTAAAGATGGGGCTTATGAAATTGGAATTTCGTCGTATGATGCAATTTCTTTTTTCAGTAAAAAATCAAATAGTATTTCAGCAGCATTTGGGTTCGCTAGATTTAGATTTTAATCTATCGAAAGTAAAATTTCTTTTATTTCACTCAGGATTAATGCGGTTGCTCCCCAAACCTGTTTGTCTGATAAATTGAAATAAGGAACCCTTTTCAATGTGTTTCCATTAGGAAGTGTTATTTCCATTTGTGAAATAACAGCTTCATTTTTTAAATCGAATAAGGGGAAATCTATAATTTCTGCAACTTCACGTGTGTTTCGAATTAATTCAGGTAATTCATGATGATAATAGACGAATGGACTCACTTTAAAACCACTTACAGGGATGAATACATCTGTCAATTGTCCAATTAATAAACCGATTGATCGTGGGATTCCAATTTCCTCAAAACATTCCCTGCGAGCCGTTTCTTCTAAATGTAAATCTGATTCATCTTTTTTACCTCCAGGAAAACTAATTTGTCCACTATGATTACCCTCATATTCTTGACGCTGAGTTAAAACACAATGTATTTCATCATTTTTTCGGAAAAGAATTACTGCAACGGCAGATTCTCGAATGTTTGTCGCCTCTTTTATTGCATAACTTGACAATGGTCTGTTTAATGGAGCCATTTTTTGATGAGCACTTTCGCCAGGAAGATTATGTGCAAGTTCCTTTTTGAATTGTTTCAAAAAATCATCCTCTTGGATCATTTTTCAATTGTATTTAGAATGTCAAGGAAATCATCGTACAAATATCCCATATTTTCCTTACGTCCAATGAGTTGGAAAACATAGTAATTCTCTCCAACTTGAACGGTAGCCATAAAATAGGTGGATGACTTGTCGAATTCATATGTTTCACCCTGTATTGTTTGAATAATTCCATCAAAACCTACTGATTGATCAATTGGCTTTTTAATGGAAGTGAATTGGTTGAATAATGAATTTTGACGTTTAATAATGTATTGATCATGAACTGCATTTAATAAATCAACGGAATCAGTAAAAGCAAATTGAAAGACTTTGGCTTCGTTTTTATCAAACGCTTCAACGCTAAAATTTAATCCCAATTCATAAATTACTTTTGTTGTTGCATCATCTTTAATTACAAAATCTTTCTCATACCCTTCTTCAAATAAGCTTGAAAGTTGATAATGAATACCATTATGATACTGTTTCATTGGATTTGGCAAATCCATATTATTTTTCTCCAATTTCTTTTGTGCATTCTCATAATTACTACCAGGACAAGCTGTGAGTAGCATGAACAGACAAAATAAAGCACAAAGATTAACAATTTTCATAAGGACGAATATAAGCATAAAGTATTATTTTAATTCCTCTAGATAATTGACAATTTTATATCTTTGCATAACTATTTATTTAAAACAACATAGCATGCAACTGTGGAATACATTAAGTAAAGAGGAATTAGAAGCAAAATGGAAAGAAAGTGGTTACAAATTCGTAACGATTTCTTTTTATCAATATGCTAAAATCGAAAATCCTCGTTTATTCAGAGATCACCTATTTCAAATGTGGTCAAATATTGATGTTGTAGGTCGAACATACGTCGCAAAAGAAGGTATTAATGCGCAAATAGCAGTTCCTTTGCATCAATTGGATCAATTCCGAAATGAACTCAATGAAATTGATTTTTTAAAAGATATTCGTTTGAATATTGCTGTTGATGAATCAGAAGCTGAATTTGCATTTTTGAAATTGAAAATTAAAGTGAGAGATAAAATTCTTGCTGATGGATTGATGGATGAAACATTTGATGTTACAAATACTGGGAAGCATTTATTAGCGGAGGAATTCAATCAATTAACGGATGATCCAAACACCATTTTGATTGATTTTAGAAATCATTATGAATCTGAAGTTGGGCACTTTAAAGGAGCAATTTTACCAGATGTAGATACGTTTCGTGAATCATTACCATTTATCGAAGAAGAATACCTGAAAGGAAATCAAGACAAGAATTTGGTGATGTATTGTACTGGAGGAATTCGCTGTGAAAAGGCGAGTGCTTGGTTTAAACATAGAGGATTCAAGAACGTTCATCAGTTGGAAGGTGGAATCATCAAGTATGCCAACGATTGTAAAGTTGCTGGAATTGAGAATAAATTCATCGGAAAAAATTTCGTTTTTGATGAACGCCGAGGCGAACGAATTTCTGAAGATATTGTCTCCGTCTGCCATCAATGTGGTTCACCTGCTGATACACATAATAATTGTGCAAATGAGGCATGTCATTTACTGTTTATTCAATGTGACAGTTGTCGCCAAAAAATGGAAGCTTGCTGCTCACAAGAATGTTTGGAAACGATTCAATTGCCTTTAGATGTTCAAAAAGAATTGCGAAAGGGAAAAGAAGCAAGTAATAAAATATTTAAGAAAGGTCGTTCAAAGAAATTACCTTTTCAATCCAATACGGAAAAACCATTATCTTTATTCGAACCAATAATAACAAAATGATAGGTGTAATAAACTGGGACATGAGTTCTGAATTGATTGACGGATGGAAAACACCAAATTTATATGGTTTGCTATTCGTTTCTGGTCTTATAATGGGATATTTCCTCGTTAAAAAGATGTTTAAAAAAGAGGGAATTGGAGAAAAACCCCTTGATCAATTAGTTTTATATGTTGTAGTAGGAACAATTATTGGTGCTCGATTAGGGCATGTTTTTTTCTATGGTCCTTATTGGGATACTATCGATGAAAGAGGCTATTTTTCTCATCCTGGTGATATAATCAAAATTTGGGAAGGTGGTTTAGCGAGTCATGGTGCGGCAGTGATGCTATTAATTATGTTGTTCATTTATTCTAAAAAAGTAGTTCACAAGCCATTCTTATGGATTTTGGATATAATTTCAGCACCTATAGCTATTGCTGCAATGTTTATTCGTTTAGGAAATCTGGTTAATCATGAGATTGTGGGGGATCCTACAAAAGTGCCTTGGGCGTTTAGTTTTTCACGCTATTATGACGAAACACTTGGCGTTTATGATCCAACACCAAGACATCCAACTCAGCTTTACGAAGCATTATGTTATTTAATCGCTTTTGGAATATTGATGTTTATGTATTGGAAAAAAGACCTTTGGAACAAACCAGGTGTTGTTTTTGGAACTTTCCTGATTTTTATCTTTGGATCACGTTTCTTTATTGAATTCTTGAAGTTGGGTCAAACAGCTCGTGATTTTAACTTATCGATCAATACAGGACAGATTCTTAGTTTACCGCTTGTATTAGTTGGAATGTATTTGATTTGGAAAGGCTTGACGAAAAAAGAGTTAGTTTAAATTGAACCACATAGGGACATAGAAAACATAGGCGATTATCTATGAAAAAATCATCGTTTAGTTTTTATCACTCAATACTTTTTGAAACCACAAAGTGAAACGATGAGCTATAGAAAGTGGCACATAGCGCTGCACTGAGTTTATCGAAGTGAACACATAGGATTCATTCTATTAAATGAGATAAAACAAAGCTTGAGAATTTTATATGAGCGACTTTATATTTTCTATGTCTACTATGTGCTACTTCGGCAAGCTCAGTACATCGCTATGTGGTAAAAAAATAGATTCAGTAGATCCTCACTTCTTATATAGTTTCTCATAAATGGCTATCCAATCTGAAGGTGACATTTTTTGAACCAACAACCCAATCAATTCAAAGGGAATATCCTCCGTTTTTTTGAAACGCAAACAACTTTTCCCCATGTCCAATTTTTTAGAACTGAATTTCGGATATTCTTCCAAAAACCAACTATTTAAAATCGGGTCTGCATATAATCCCATGTGGTAAATAGCAATAAAATTCTTCTGAGAAGCAATGCTTATAAAAGGTAACGGTAATTTTGTGTTACAATGATATCCGCTTGGATAAATTGAAAAAGGCACGACATAACCGATCATTCCATAACTCATTTCTTCTTGAAATCCGGTTGGTAAATTTTCTTTAATTACCTTTCTCAATCTTTCCATTGCATCAATGCGATCTTCGGGAAGTTGGTTCATGTAATCTTCAATAGTTGTCGCTTTACTTATCATGTTTATTGTAAGATTAATTTACCCGTAGAACTTTCACCACTTTTGATAATTGAAGAAGGATTGCCACTGACATAGATATTCCCTTCTCCTGAAATTGAATAATCTAATGTTTGAAGACATGTTAACTTGCAATCTCCTTTTGAGGCGTTATTAACTAAAACATAGTTAGAAATGAGGTTTTCAGCATCAATTGCCATTAAAGCCACATTCCAAATTTTTAATTCGTTGGTGTTTCCAGATAATGTTACTTTTCCACCGCAAGGAAAATTGTTCCAATAATAAAACGTGTTACAATTTAAATCCAGTGTCGCTTGGTTTAGTTTGCCTGTAAAAACCAAACCAATTTCATTACCAATAAGCGTGTTCACAGATTGAATAGTGCATGTTTCGTTGGCATTGATGCGGCTTATTTGATTAACAGTTAAATAAACTTTGATTTTGTTTTTAGAAGGATGAACCCATCCACGTTTAAACCCGTTTTTTATAATCAATGTGTTTTTTTCAATCGAGAAATCAACGTTTTCTAAAATGCGTTCTGCCCCTTCAATTTTAATTTTATTTTCAGTTCCTTGAATTAGAAAAACTTCAAAAGAGCTATTGAATGTTACAGTGTCAAATTCACCTAATGCCCTTTCGATGACTTTTGAATCCATAGATTTCTTACAAGAGTTGATTCCAACAAATCCAATTATTAAAGCGATATAAAGAATTATTTTCATTTCTTTTTTATAAAATAATATCCAAATCCCAATTCAGGGTAATCTAAAATATGCAAGTGAGATTTCATCGAAACACTGATTAAAAAACGGTCGTTCATTTTCCAACGCAGAATTGCTCGATTATACATGAAACTTTTATCAACTTGGTCAACTAAACCTACATAAATCCCTTCTTGTAAAATGAAGCTAAAACGATCGTAAACAAACTCTTGGGAAAGATGAATGCCAGTTCTGAAATCATAAATTGATTTATAATCAGGATTATTTGGCCCCATCTCAACTTTGGTTGATGAATCGTAAAATAAATCTAATCCGCCACCGAAGTGGAATTTACGTTTCCAATGAAATTTGTATTCGGCTGAAAGGGAAGACGTAAAATAAATAGTTGATTGAAGCGCACGTGTGTGTTTTCCCCCGGCAGCATAAATAAGTGCAAACTCATGTTTTGTTTGATGTTGAGGAATTTCATTAGCTGTAAATGCTTTCGGGTCGCTCATTGCATAATTTAAACCTGCAAAACCGGTCACCAAATTAATTCCAAGATTCGGTTCAGACATATTTGCATTGGAACAATGACTAAAGGAGATTCCAGTATTCAATGTGAATCGATTTGAAAGTTTAAATTGAGCCCCCAATTTATAATTGAAATGAACATTCAGGTGCGAACCAATCGCAATTGCTTGGTAGTTGGTTTGTAAATCGAATTTCTTGGTAAGATATCCAATACCTAAACCAAATTGATTGGTAAGTTGAAAATGTTCTTTACGAATTAAAAACGTTTTAACATAAGGATATAAGGCCAATTCATTTCCAAGAACCTCTTTGTTTCCAAGTGAAATAAAGAAAAATGTGAGGCCATATTCTGGGTATTTGTAAACCTGTTCCCAAAATGTTTTTCCACTAGTTTTCTTCGCAAGGCTCCATTCAAAACCCGACGATGGTTTGTTGATTAATAGATTGAAATTACTGTATTCTGGTAATATAAATCCATAATGTGCATCCAGCCTCAATGATAAATTATCTGTGAATTTAGATTGAGCATTTGCCACATAGAATGTAGTCAAGCAATGGAGTAAACAGATTATTTTGATGACTTTCAATGGCATAATTAAAACTGTAGTCAAATATAATTAAAAAGAGGGTTTAAAATGGAAGTTACAAATTACAAGTTGACAATTGCAAGTTAAAATAATTACAAGTTGCGAGTTAATTAGAAATCCGCTGGTATCATGAAAATACAACAAATCATTTTGGTTCAAAAACTAGTAATTTGTAATTTGCAACTAACAACTAATTTCAATTTTCTCTGCCATCGCTATTAATTCTCTCGTCGTTTTCCAATTTCTAGTCGTTGCATTAACGTTCAATTTGCTTTCAAAAAATGAGTTGTGCAGTTTTGTGTTTCCATAGCCATTCGGACAATAGATATAGATGTTTTTACCCACTAAAATATATTCATCATCCTTATAATTACTATTTGCTAGAGAATCGAATTTTTCATGATCCGGAATCCTTTCTAAATAGGTAATATGCATATAAGAAATATCCTTTGTTTCATCTTTCAAAAAAGGATTGTTAGCATGGAGATTCTTCATTTCTGCGATTCCTTTTACCATTGTCGGAACATCAAAATTATACTGTTTTTTAATGGCCGAACAGATGATATCTTCAAGTACTTTCTCACTTGTTTCAGTAAATTGAAAAATGATATTTCCACTTTGAATGTATGTTTGAACATTACTGAAACCCAAATTAGAAAGAAGAATTTTCAAGTCGACCATTTTGATTAATCGATGACCACCAACGTTAATTCCTCGTAAAATTGAAACATATGTTACCATAGGAAATAAATTTACTATAATTCTAAGATATGAAATAGAACAATCGTTGAATCATTGTTATTTTTGTTCAGTATATTTTTACCTTTTCCTTTTGAATCAAATCTGTTTTACCAATTTTAAAGAATCATTTGATTCATTTCAACTTCCAGACAAGTTCAATTTCCCGTTTTATTATACGCCAGATCCTTTATGCATTTTAGCAGCAAAAGAATTACAAGAATCGCTTATTAATCAATCTTTGTGGAAACATAATTTTGGTTTAACTGAAGGTGAAGATGGGCTAGTAATTGGAAAAATGTTCGGTGTTTTGGTTGTTCAAAATAGGGAAGGAGAGATTGGTTATCTATCCGCCTTTTCGGGTAAATTGGCTGGGGTGAATCACTTGCCCAATTTTGTTCCTCCCGTTTTCGATATCTTAGAAGAATCAGGGTTTTTTAAACAAGGTGAAATAATCATTAGTGAGATAAATTCGAAGATTGAAACGCTTGAAAATAGGGAAGAACTAATTGACTTAAAACAACGATTGGTCAATGAAAAGGCAAATTCAATAAAACAACTCGAAGAAATAAAGCAACAAGCTCAAGTTGAAAAAGCGGCACGAAAAATCCGACGAGAAAAAGGAAAGATTGAATTAACTGAAGCTGAGTTAACGCTTCTATTGATTGAATTAGGAAAAGAAAGTGTGCAAAAACATTATGCTGTAAAAGATTGCATGAATTTTTGGAAGGCTCATTTATCCAATATTACAGCTCAAATTGAGCATTTGGAAGAAGAAATAAATTCCCTGAAGGATGAACGAAAACAGAAATCATCTGCGCTTCAAAATCAGATTTTTAAGCATTATAATTTTCTGAATCAACAAGGAGAAACTAAAAACTTAACGGATATTTTTCAGAAAATACATGACATAAAACCACCTGCCGGAGCTGGCGAATGTGCTGCTCCAAAGTTGTTGCAATATGCTTTTTCACATGATTTAAAACCCATTTCAATTGCTGAATTTTGGTGGGGTCAATCTCCTGATTCTGAAATTCGAAAACACGGAAATTTTTATCCAGCTTGTCGCGGAAAATGCGAACCGATTCTATCACATATGTTGCAAGGCATTGAAATGGACGAAAATCCAATGTTGATAAATCCTGCTTTCGGCAAAGAATTAGAAACAATTTACGAAGACGATTATTTAGTTGTCATCAACAAACCTGCAGAATTTTTGTCCGTTCCAGGGAAAAATATACAAGATTCCGTTTACGACCGCATGAAATTGAAATATCCTGAAGCAAAAGGACCATTGATTGTTCACCGGTTAGATATGTCAACTTCTGGTTTAATGCTCATTTCAAAAACGAAAGAAGTGCATAAAAACTTGCAACGACAATTTCTAAATCGGATAGTTAAAAAACAATATGTTGCACTTTTAGATGGAATCATTGAAGAGGAGGAAGGAGTAATTGAGTTGCCATTGCGTGTAGACTTAGAGAATCGACCACAACAATTAGTTTGCTTTGAGCATGGAAAAAGAGCCTACACCAAATGGAAAGTTTTAGAACGCTTGAATGGTCAAACTCGAATTCAATTTTTTCCAATTACCGGTCGTACCCATCAATTACGGGTTCATGCTGCACATCCACTCGGGCTCAAATGTGCCATTGTCGGAGATGATTTATATGGAGTAAAAGCTGATCGATTGTATTTGCATGCGGAAGCAATTGAATTTCTGCATCCGATAACGAAGGATAAAATGGCGGTGAGGGTGCAAGCAGAGTTTTGATGAGAAGTTTTATTGAAATAAGTTGGTATTAAAATTCTTAAATGAACTTTGAATCAAGGAGCGTCACAAGTTATTAATTACAAATCCCGAATCCCGAATCCCTTCTTATCTTTAACCCATGAATTATTTCAACCAAGAATCTGAACGATTACTATACAGAAAACTCCATGAAGCAGACATTCCACTATGGACAGATTTTTTCATTGATAACAACTTACTGCATTTTCTTGGTTTAGATCTGTCTAAATCTCATCTAGAATTGGCCACAGGTTGGATTACGCGTCAATTTCAACGCTACGAAGAAGAAGGATTAGGACATTTAGCAGTAATTGAAAAAGCAACAGGTAAGTTGATAGGAATGTCAGGAATTATTCCCCGAGAATTAGAAGGGAATTCTTATTTTGAAATCGCCTATTCTTTTATTCCAAGCTATTGGGGAAAAGGATTTGCATCTGAAGCATCGCAACAAATGAAAAGATTCGGTCTCGAAAACAAGGTTGCGAATCAGTTTATTTCAATCATTGACCTTGAAAATTTTGCATCACAAGCTGTAGCCAGAAAAAATAATATGGAAATAATCTTCAATTCTACCTATGAAGGCATGGAAGTGTTTATTTTTGCTTCGGAGAAAATAAAATAATTCAACATGAACTTAAAAACAAAATACGGACAACTTCGTCTATTGGCAATCTTAGAAGGAATTTCTTACATCTCTTTTGGATTAACCATGCCTTTGAAATATATGATGGATATCAAAGGTCCGAATTATGTTGTAGGAATAATTCATGGAGGTTTATTTTTAGCGTATTGCTTGTGGGTTGCACTGAACTATTTCGACCGCAAATATTCAATAAAAACTGCTGCAATTCTTTTGATCACGTCCTTAATTCCATTTATGACTTTTTGGGCAGATTGGAAGATTTTGAAGAAAACTGCTCAGTGACGAGTGAAGAGTGATGAACGAGGAGTTTTTTTCTAATTTATTGGATGAGTAATGATTGTTTGCAAAAAAATCAATTTTGATTAAGGTTTTGTCTAGCGGTAATAATACTACTTTTTAACATTTTAAAAATTTCATTTGCTTGCACATGCATTGACTCAAACTGCTGTTGATTAATGCAATAACTGTCTTTTAAAAGTTCAAGCCAATATAATGATTCGTCGCATTCTTTTTGAGAAATTGATAATTTATGAATGAAATCACGTTTCGATTGTGCGCTGCCAGCTTCTCTAATATTTGCACCAATAGACGTTCCTGATCTCAGAAATTGCCTGCTTAATACATATTCTTTCTTTTCAATTAATTCTTTGCTCAACAAAATTGTATCTAATGCAAACTTGTAGCTTTTATCACGTAAAACACTCATAATCAATATTTTTTTCGATTTCCATTATTAAGCTACAAATAATTACCCTTTTGGACACTATGTTTTTAGATTTAAATATATAACTCCTGCAGTTTATTGAAAAGTCCTCTCATTGCGCATATACACTTTTCATTCATCTCTCAACACTCCTAACTCCACACTCCACATTCCAAACTCCTCACTCCTCACTCCTCACTCCTCACTCCTCACTCCACTCTCATCACTCTTAAACTCTAATTCAACTAAAATCCCTATCTTCACCACTAATTATGGATACAAGAAAACACATTGAAGTTTGTTTCACGCCAGGTGAATACGATTACTATAAAGATGATTATGAAATTGTTGTTGTAATTGATGTTTTGCGTGCAACTTCTGCCATTTGTGCAGCTTTTGATAACGGAATAGCTGCGATAATCCCTGTTCCTTCTGTCGAAGAAGCTTGGGAATATAAGCAAAAAGGATATTTAGCTGGAGCAGAACGAAAAGGACAAATTGTTGAAGGATTTGATTTCGGGAATTCCCCATATTCATATATGAATGAAGAATTCAGAGGGAAAGAAGTTGTGTTGACAACAACAAACGGAACGAAATCGTTGGATGTTGCAAAAGATGCTGAAATTGTTGTGATTGGATCATTCTTGAATTTGGATGCGTTATCTAGTTGGTTAGCAGATCAAGATAAAAACGTATTATGTTTGTGCTCTGGATGGCAAGATAAATTCAACCTAGAAGATACAATTTGCGCTGGAGCAATATCTGATTATTTATTGAATACAGGGAAATTTACTTCTGATGAAGATTCTTCAATTGCAGCAAAATATTTGTATCTTTCAGCTAAGGATAATTATTTCGGTTATTTGAAAAGTAGTTCGCATAGACGAAGATTGAAAAATTTGAATCTTAATGAGGATATAAAATATTGTTTAACACCGAATCAAACAAACGTTATCCCAATTCTTAGAAATGGTAAATTGGTTAAACTATAAACTCATTCTGCTTATTACCTTGCCTTTTTTATTGGCAATTGGCACATCAGATTCTCTTCAAAAAAAATGGGGCTTTTTTGGTCATAAACGAATTAATCGTGTAGCCGTATTTACACTGCCGCCCGAAATGTTTGGTTTCTATAAAGAACACATCGAATACCTTACAGAACATGCTGTAGATCCTGATAAAAGACGCTATGCTGTTGAAGGTGAAGCGCAATGTCATTACATCGATTTAGACCATTATTACAAGCCAGGCGAAGATCCTTTTACAATTATTCCACGCAAATGGTATGATGCCGTGACAAAGTTTACTGAAGATACGTTACAAACTTATGGAATTGTACCATGGCATATAAACATCATGAAACTGAGACTTCAAAAAGCATTTGAAGCAAAAAATGTTGATTTAATCTTGAAATACTCTGCTGATATTGGTCATTACATTGGTGATGCACACGTTCCTTTGCATACGACTGAAAATTATAACGGTCAAATGACAGGTCAAAAAGGGATTCATGGACTCTGGGAAAGTCGTCTGGTTGAAATAAATGCAGAAGATTACGATTATTTTATTGGTAAAGGAATCTATGTTAAAAATGTGAATGATCTGGCGTGGGAAGCCGTTGCTGGGTCTCATTTAGCGTTAGATTCTGTTCTTCGAATTGAAAAAGAATTAACTGCATTTTTCCCTTCTGATAAAAAATACAGTTTCGAACAAAGAGGAACAACAACAATTCCTGTTTATTCGTATGAGTTTTCTCAAGAATACCACAAACGAATGAATGGAATGGTCGAGAGAAGAATGCGCGCTGCCATTATTGCTGTCGGATCAGTTTGGTATACAGCTTGGGTCGACGCTGGTCAACCTGATTTAAGTGCTTTA
>CANNKP010000031.1 GCA_947505255.1 Flavobacteriales bacterium | reverse complement strand
TGTTCGTGAAAGTCAAATCGACTACATCATTCACGATAATTTCCAGAAAAAACTAGGTCGTCATACTAGTAAAAACGAAGTGTTATCATGGAAGAATTCTATGCAATACATGCGTAATGTGTTAGATGATCCTGAAATACCTAATGATGCCAAGATTAGTATCGAATGTCAAGTACCCAATACCAGCAAGCGTATTGATTTCATTATCTCAGGACGAAACGCTAGCAATAACGATTGTGCTGTAATTATAGAATTAAAGCAATGGGAAAGTGCTAAAAGCACGAATATGGATGGTGTGGTAGAAACCTATGTAGGCAATGCTGTTCGTACAGTTAGTCACCCTAGTTACCAAGCATGGAGCTACGCCGAATTATTGAATGGTTTTAATGAGGAAGTATACAACAATAACATCACTCTACAGGCATGTGCATTTCTACACAATTGCGAAAATGCTGAAGATTTAAAAAGTCCATTTTACGATAGGTACCTTACCCTTGCTCCTTTATTTATTAAGGAAGATGTAATTAAATTATCCGATTTCATCAAAAAATATGTAAAGCATGGCGATACTACTAACATAATGTATCGTATTGAAAATGGACAAATACGACCATCTAAAACATTAGCCGATAGTATCAATAAAATGATCAGCGGAAATGAAGTATTTGTAATGATTGATGATCAAAAGATCATGTTTGAATATGCGAAAAAAATCATTTCTGAGTCTACAGCAAAAAACAAAAATGTAATCGTTATTAAAGGTGGCCCTGGCACAGGGAAATCTGTCGTAGCCGTACAATTATTGGCTAATCTCACGAAAGAACGGAAACTAGTTCAATATGTAAGTAAAAATTCAGCTCCTCGAGAAGTATATGCTAGTAAATTATCGGGGTATCATGGAAAGACTTGGGTAAACAGCCTTTTTAAAGGAAGTGGGTCTTACATTAATGAAGACAATAATAAATTCGATGCTCTTATTGTTGATGAAGCTCATCGCTTAAACTATAAGAGTGGGTTATATGGTAACCTTGGAGAAAACCAGATCAAAGAAATAATAGAGGCCAGTAAGTGTGCTGTATTTTTTATTGACGAAGACCAACGAGTAACCATAAATGATATTGGAAGAAAAGAAGAAATAGAATTCTGGGCAAATAAGATAGGTGCTAAAATACATTACGGACAATTAGAAAGTCAATTTAGATGTAATGGAAGTGATGGGTATATTGCTTGGCTAGATAATATGTTAGGCATTCGCCCTACTGCGAATCTTGACATCAATGAACTTGGATATGAATTCCAAGTAATGGATAGTCCGATCGAATTACAGAATAAAATTGTTGAGCTAAATAAAATTAGCAATAGAGCTAGAAGCGTTGCAGGCTATTGCTGGCCTTGGAATTCAAAGAAAGACAAAAACGCAATGGACATTGTAATTGATGACTACGGATTTGCAAAGCAATGGAACCTCACTCAAGATGGAATGCTTTGGATTATCAGTTCAGAATCAGTTAATCAAATAGGATGTATACATACCTGTCAAGGCTTAGAAGTAGATTACGTTGGTGTACTTATGGGTGATGACTTAGTGATTAGAAATGGAGAATGGGTTTGTCAATCCGGAAAAAGAGCACGCTCAGACAAAAGCGTTTTCGGTATGAAAAAACTTTTAAAAGAAGATCCTATCAAAGGACAAGAAATGGCCGAACTCATCATCAAAAATACCTACCGTACTCTTATGACTCGTGGCATGAAAGGATGCTATGTATGGTCGGTGGATAAGGAGACTCAGGATTGGTTGAAGGGGGTGGTGAGGTAACGTTTTGCAGCTACCCGAAGGGGCGGGACTTTTACCACAAAACTTGATTTGAAAAACAAATGTTTGATTAACCACAAAACTGTCTTTGGAAAATCAAACCCCGCCATTTGGGTAGGTGCTGTTATGCACATGTGTTCTTCTTGTCATCTTAAAAATTGTTTATGTCAACATTATTATTTGTTAACCAATTATTGTCTAATCTGCCAAAGTTTGGATTATTATTATGAACCCAATGATTTAAAAGGGCATTCATTCTTGGTTTTCCTTTTAAACCTAGGCCTGAGGGTGTAAAAATATTAGTCGTCAGTCGTCCTGCCATACATTTGTGATTAATAATCAAATTCCATTGCACTGCCCAAATATTTGTAGGTTGTCTGGTAAAATAAATTGTTTTGATTTGTGGATTGTTACATAGATAGTTTATTATGTTTTGTGTATTCCAATTCACCTGTCCCAAAGCGTTAAGTTGCTGCAAACCGCCAATATCACCGTTTTGTCCATCTTGTATTAAATTATATTCTACTCCATTAAAAATCACATTATCATTTGGAAGAGGTAGGCAAACTGGATTGTTATTATGAAGAACTTCAAGAACTAAGTCAGTGAACGTTAGTTTTAATTTTATACAGAGGTCAAATATTTCTGGTAATGTCGGGTTGAGGATCGCTGGTGGTAAACCGTTTGCAGGCATTCTTCTGTTTGGAATTACAACCGCGTTGTGACTAAACAAATTCTTAAAAGCTGTCCAAAAAAAATTCCTGCCGTAAAAGAAGTCTGCAAAATTTGCATTCGGTGTGTCGGGATTAAATGTCCCAACAATCATCACCTCGGGTTTGTATGGTGTTATGTCAAGAATGGCATTATGTGTTTCAAATCCATTCCCAAAATTTGTCTGATAAAATTTATGTTGTATTGACATCGTCGTTTATTTTTTAGTTGTGTTGTTTTTTACACTTGTGCTAACGTTTTGCGGCTTTGCGAAGAAGCGGATTTCGGAACACTAAACTGTCAACATACCACAAAATTTGATGCGAGGTAAAATGTTCAATTAACCACTGAACCCGCTTTTTTGCAAAACCGCTGTTACCTGCTGGCCTTCTGTCCGCTGTGTCGTTGAAAGCCTTGTCAATATTGAGTTTTAGTGTCATTGTCTGCTGTGTTTGTTGGTCTGTGTGACGGTGTATTTTTATTTTTTTGAAGCGATGGGGAATTTTTTAAAAACAATTTTTCACTGCATTGGCAAAGCAAGCTCTTTTGCAATTTTTGGTCTGTGCGTTGGCTTGTGCGAATTGCAAATGTGCTTGCTTTTAGCGTGGGCTTTCCTTTGGTTTCATAAACATTGATATTAAAAGACCTATTCCAAATACTACGTCAACTATGTTCCAAATTTGTCTGCCAAGTGCGATTTTGAAAACCGGTTGAAATAGCAAAGCTAGTCCACCGTAAATTATCATTTCAGTTTGTCTGCTTTGTTCGTGAGCTTGATAAGCTAATATTGCAAATCCAACAAGTCCAGCGAACCTAACAAATTGATAATAACCGTAAGGCATATCCAGTAAACAAGAGAAGAATAAAATAGCAAGTATTACCTTGATAAGTTTATTCATTTTTATTTGAGTCATTCTCATTCTTGATTAAATCAAATTGAGGTAATTCAGTTGTCTGAAAATACTGACTCGTGATTTTATCCAGAAAACCAACTGATATAATATCTTCTTCTAAATATTGTTCAATAGCTGGAAATTGCATCAGTATTCTCTCATCGCTTACTTTCAAACGGTGCCTAATATTTTTAAAGAATTTAATTTCTGAATATTCAACCTGCTCGTCAGCGTTGATTGTTTTTAAAGCAAAGTCGATCAATGTCAATTCTTCTTCTTCCGTTAAAGTCGATGTTTTTAATAAGTCAAAATAGTATTGAATAAAAGCTTTACCACTGGTATTGATTTTATTTACAAGCAAATTGACTTCTTCGTGAAAATTAAAATTGCTGAATAATGGTGATTTTTCACACATCGAATTAATAAGAGAAATTTCTCTTTCATCAATATGACCATCTGATGCCATACAGCAAAAAGCGGTTTTTAGTAAAAGTTTGTCAAAGCTAATTGTGTCCATTTTATTTTGTATTAAGGTTTAAAGCCAATTCGTGGTCGTTCGTTTTTTTGTTCAATATTTTCGCCATCCATTTTTGCCTTAATGGTTTGGTATTTTCTTAATTCTTCTTTCGGAAAAGGGTTAAATGATTTTATCACTTTCTCTAACAAACCTATGGTTATCCTTGAATCATCTGCCATTGCCATTGATGTAGCTTCATTAACTATTGATTCGATGTCTGAACTAACATAGTTTTCAGTCAGATTAGACAGTCTGTCGTAATCAATTCCAAAATCTAAGACCTTTTTTCTTTGATTTAAACTCATTTCAAAAAGTGCTTTTCTAAGTTTAAAATCTGGTGGTGGTAAATAAAATTTCTTTTCTAAACGACCCGACCTTAACATAGCTGGATCAATCATATCAGGGTAATTGGTTGCGCCAATTATAAAAATACCTTTTTCTCCTGTTCTGTCCATTTGAGCTAGCATTTCATTTACGGCACTTTTTGCCATTTCGTGTGAATCACTATCACGATTTGGTAGTAATTCATTTATTTCATCGATGAAAATAATTGTTGGAGCATTTTTCTCCGCATCTTCAAACATCTTAGCAATGTTTTCCTGAGTAGCATTTATATATCGACTTTTTAAAGTAGATGGCGTTGCTAACATAAAATTGAAACCAACTTCTTCGGCAAAATGCTTGGCAAAAAAGGTTTTACCACAACCAGGTGGCCCATACAAAACCATACCATTTGGTAGTTTAGCACCATATCTTTCGGCCTTTTCAGGATCTTGCAAAACATCAATAACAGATCTTTTCATTTCCTTCTTCAAATCATCTAACCCGGCTATTGCATCAAATCCTTTTCCTTTGGCCTTTTGATTTTTTATCTTTCTTTCGTCCTTGTTGTCTGACTTTACTTTTTGAATAGTGTCAACATCTTCAATTTCTATTTCACCATTTAAGCATTGAATGAATTCATTTGCAGATTGAAAACGGTTTTCAGGGTCTTGTTGCAGTGATTTTTTCAAAATTTTTAAAATGGAATCATCAAAGTCAACAATCTCTTCCGAAACTGAAGGAAACAAAATTGGCTTTTTGCGTTCTTCAATAAGAATATCTTCAGCTTTTGTTCTATCGGATTTAAATTTTGAAATGTCTTTAAACCAAGGTGGCATACCGAATAGTAAATGATACATTACAGTGCCTACTGAAAACAAATCAGATTGAGGGGAATAGAAACTGTTGAAACACTCTGAAGCTACATAATTCAAATTTAGGCCTTCTTTATTATATGCTTTTGAGGATTGGTGAAATGAACGGGCAAAACCAAAATCAATAATTTTTGCTTGTGGAATGTCTTCCGATAAATCAAGCATTATGTTTTGCGGTGTAATTTCATTATGAATAATTGGGTTAGGCAGACTATGTAAATAGTTTAATCCACTCAAAACAGCGGCAATAATTTGTTTTAAATCATAAACAGATTCAATTTTTTCACGACTAATTTTTTCAGCTAAAGTTTCACCAGCAATGAAATTAAGAATCAAATAACCAAATTTCTTACCTTCAAAAATCAACTCACCACTGTCTTTGTATGAAACAATATTTGGATGTTTGATTGATTTCAGAAACTCAATTTCAAGCAAATTGTTTTCGCTGTCAAATGCCGAACGGTTAAGTTTGGCATAATTAAAAAGTTTGAGAAAATACAATTTACCGTCAGAACCTTTTGCTCGATATGTCTCAGCATTACTGCCCTGTTTAATGAATAGTAATACATTGTACTTTTCATCGAGTGAAAATCCTTTTGGTAATATGCCTTTAGTGATACTCATTAGCCTAAAGTTTCTTTTGGTTTTTCATTGTCAGGCATTAAGCCGATTATCTGTATAAGTACGTTTCGGATGCCAGATGTATTTCCATTTGTTGCCATTTGCAACCCTTGATTAAGTAGTTGTCTAGCCTTATTGGCATCTTTCCAATGGTAGGTGCTAAATTCTTCATTTATATGGCGTAAATATTGAACATCCATTGCATTACCAGTTACAGCATTTCTCAATTCAAAGTCCAATTGTCCTATTTCTCTAATAAGGTCTTTAGCTTCCTTAATGTTTTTATCCTTAATTGTGTGTTCAACTCTTTTTCTAAATTCTGTTAAGTGCGTTTCGAGCTGTTTCATATTTAAATTTTCGTCAGCACCATTGTTCTTGATTTTTTCAATTAAATCTTCTAGTTCAAAAAATGCTTCTTTTAATTCTTCTTCTACTTGAGGATATTGAGCTGATTTTTCTGCCCCATCCAATTTAAGTAGTTCCTTTCGCAAACCATCAAGTATTTTCATTTTGCCATCAGCACTCCCTTTTTCATTTTCTAATTGTTCTTCCAATGCTTCTAACTTTTCAGAAACATCATCAGCATTTACTGTCTGTGCCGTCCTTTTAGCTTTTAAAATTTCTTTATTTAGTAACTCTTCAGATGGCGGTTCCGTTTGTTTAATTTCAATCTTTAGTTCTTCTGTATGTTCTATGGTCGGAAATTCTGCTGTAAACTGCATTATTTGTGACCTGTCTACTTTAATCGTAATATTAACATCGCTACCTTCAGGAAGAAGTTTTGGCAAATTTTCACCGCTAATACTGACTTCATAAATGAAATTATTAAGGACTGGATTTGTACCTTCTGCATTGTAATCACCTTGATAAATTGGAATCCTTATTGTATTTTTTTCGTCACTTTTGCCAGGGACAATTGTTTGTCTTGTTTTCAAACCATTGACTACACCAGTTGCAGGAACTTTTTTGTTTTTTTCCAATCCCTTTACAGGTAAAAATAAATCTTTTTCTTCTGTGTGGAAGTGTTTTGCTATTCCTATATGATAGGGTAAAACTTGCATTCCATCTAATCCACCGATGCCTTGTATGATTGTAAATTGATTAGGTTGACATTCAATATTATTGCCATTTTCATTAGTTAATATAATTGCAAAAGTGTTTGCTTCATCTTTTTCCAGTTGAATTTCCTGAATTAGATTTACCTTATCTAGAGAGAGTTCTTTTTGTGTGCTCGACCAAGCTACACCTTTGCTGGTTCTGTCAAGTACTATAAATAATTTTTCAGGTATTTTACCTGTAGTTTTATCTTTTAATACCTTAAGATTTAGCATTTCATCAATATCAGCAGATGTTGCTTCATATTTCAAGTCTAATTGTAGTTTAGTTTTATCTCTTGTCTCTTCTTTTACTTCATCAGAAACTGAAATGGTAGATGCGAACAAAGCCGCACCTTTGGCAACAACTGTCATGGGATCAACAGAAGTATCTACGCTTTCTGTAATTTGTTCCTTTAGCATTCTTCTCAAAATAGGTGAAAACGTTGGACCACCAACCAATATTAAAGCACCTAAATCTGAACCTTTCAAATTATTACGTTTCAATAACCCTTTTGTAATATCAATAGCTTTTTGAAATATTGGCCCTAAAACTCTTTCAAGTTCAGACTCAGACAAATCAACTTCAATTTCAGGTTCTTCTCCATTTTCATCTTCAAATGGTAATGAACCGAGAGGTGAAATATAATTTATCTTGTCTTTGAATGACATTTCAATCTTAATTTCTTCAGCGAATGGTTTAATAGCTTCTCTTAAGATTTGCCTTTTATATGTATCTGCTATGATGGAATCAATTGAATAACTCTTTTGTAAGTTTGGTATTATTATTTCATCAACAATTGCTTCATCTAAATTCTTACCGCCTAACCAATTATCACCGTCCGTATCTTTTACTGAAAGTATACCTTCTTCTGATTTAACCAAAGCTGCATCAAATGTTCCCCCGCCAAAATCAAACACACACCAATAACTATCTTTATTTTTAGCTGTTAAACCATATGCGGTTGCCGCAGCAACCGGTTCTTGCAATAACTGAACGTGTTTAAAACCTGCTAATTTCGCAGCTTTCATTGTCGCTTCATTTTGTGGGTTTAGAAATTTTGCAGGAACAGTTATTACGATTGAATAAAGATTCTCATCTTGAATAAATGATTTTAGCTTTTTTAATACTTCTGCTGATAATTCTTCAGGAGTGAGATTTTTACTCATATTGGAACATTCGTAGTTATGCGTTGTTCCCATCGTCCGTTTGAACTCAATGAAGGTGTTTGTTTTTCCCGATTCAAATGTTTTTAATGCTCTGGTGTTGTCATTTTTCATTACATTAAAAGCTGTGTCACCAACCAATATATCTTGCCGTTTATTAAAGTGAACGCAAGAAGGAATCGTATCCTTTAAGGTTTCTGATTTTTTAATAGTTGGAACACCGTTTTCCATTCTTGCAATTGCTGAATTTGTTGTTCCGAGGTCAATGCCGTAATCAATCTTATTTCTCATTACTTTGTTTTTGTTAAGGTTAAATGCCAACAGATACTTCAATCTGGGCAGTTTGAATCATTTTTTCATTATAATTTACTTGTGGAATAAGCACCTTAGTGATTATTTCATTGTCTTTTTCAAGGTTTTCGTCAGGAATTGAACTTGTTACAATGACTTTCATTCCCTGATGATATTGTTTGCCTAAGAGTTCTGGCATTTCATATCCATTTGCAGAAAGATTATCTTTTAATTTCCCAACCGAGCGTTCTAACTGTTTTAAACCTTTTGTCCCTTTGTCCATTAGGATAATGTTTCTTTCAATTAAGTTGATTTCGCTCGCTACCTTTAATGCCAATGAGTGGTCAGGTTCTAAATTTGAATTCATTGAACTATCAGTTTTTTGTTTTGCCAATAGCTGCAACTGATTTTCAATTAGATCTGTTTGCTTTCCAAACTCCTTAATCAAGCTTTCTTCGATTGAGGTCTTGGTTTGACTTAGCTGTTCAACAACTTCAGATTTATCAATTTTTTGGCGTTTACTCAAAAGCCAGTACAAAAGACTTGAAAGTAAAATAGCTGAAAGCACTCCAATAATACCATAAAGTGAATTTTGGCTCAAAGATTCATCGACTTCCGTAATTTTTTGATTAGTGTTTGATTCAGTTGCCGAAATTTTTATTCCTAATTCATTTGCTGTTAACAAAATCGCATTGTTATTAGCCTGTGCTTGTGCTTTCAAGCTGTCAATGGTTCCAGATGTAACAAAAATTTGATTTTTCAAAAATGCTACTTCATCTTTTAGATTACTGTTTTGAATTTGAAGTGTTTGAATGCTGGATTTTAAAGGTTGTATTTCCTTGTATAAATCTTCCTTGGTTAAAGTTTCCGTTTGAGCCATTACGCTCTGGCTTGCCAAAAAAAGGAATGATATAAATATTTGTTTCATTGTCTTGTTATTTTTAGTTACACGCTTTGATTAAAATAAAGAACAGAATAATACCCGCCACCCATTTAATCCAATCTGGTATTTTTTGAATATCGCCTGTAGTCGGCATTGCAACACTACCTTGTGCTTCCCAATAACTGATATATCTGACTTTGTTTTTTTGAGAGTAGTTTAATTTGCTCATTACGAATACTACCAAACTTTTATATTGGTTCAGGGTTGTCTGATTATTTACATTTTTGATTTTATCAATATTTTGGATTGGAATAACATTCTGAATTAATTCTACAACTTTATCCCAGTTGAGAGAATTTTCAATCATCTTCTCCACTTTGCTCCAATTTACAGTTTGATTGTATCCCAAAGGCATTGAAATAACCTTTGCATTTATCTCCGCTTTATTCGTTTCATAAGCATCTTTCACGGACTGTAATGCTTGAATCGCCTGTGAAATTTCTCTGTCCTTCATTTCAACCAGCGTATTGATACTGTCCTTAATCCTATCCTTTGCAAGATTACCAGCAGCAATAGTTTGGGCCTGTTTCGCTAATTTCAAAGCTAATTCAGCGTAATCATCATTACTGTCTTTTTCTTGATTTTCATTGAAATAATCAATACTGCATTGTAGAATTTCATTTGCAAGTTTGTCTGCTATTGAGGTGTATTTAATATCACTTATGCCAGTAATACTTTTAAGTTGTGTAAGGTCATTTGCTGTTGATGTAAACAGTTCTTGACCTGCCTTTGCGGCATTTGCTTTGCTTGATTTTCGTTTGTTTTTTGCTGTTTCAATTTTTTGTTCTATTTGTTCAATTGGTTTCTGAACAAATCTTTTTTGAAAATCAGCTTTAGCAGCAAAGTCATAGTCGTTCAAATATTTTACGAGGTCTGCAAGTTTTTTATTATCTATATTTTCAAAAACGGTTTTTAGAAAGTTCAATTGGATTTCCTTTTTTGAAACTTTATATGTTTCATCAACGGCATCCTTTAAAAACTTCTCATAATAATCACTCTCTATAAATTTTATATTGGCTACAATGGCACTTACAAATGCACCTTTACCACTTACTAAAGACAATACAGAGCTATTATGAAAAGCTGAATAATTTTTATCAGAAATAGATTTCCAAACTTTTTTTCCATCATCTTTGGTTTCAGTAGTTAGTTGTTCCCAAATTTGGTATGCACCTTCTATATCTCCGTCTTTAAGTGCTTCAATAGCTGCTTCATCAGAAATAGGCTTTCCATTCCAAAACCAAAACAATGCAGCATCCATTTTGTCATGGTCAAGGTTCAGTCTTGAAACAGCATCTTCTACACTATCAATATTCCGATTTAAACTACCAAGTATTGGAAAACTAAAATCGTCTTGTGGTTCTTGTTCTGCTTCAATAAATTTCTTAAGCCTATTAATTTGCTTAGTCTGCTCCTTTGCTGTTGTGCCTACAAGCAAACCAACTGTCCTGAAAGGATTGTTTAATATAGTTTTCATTTATCTTCTTTCGGTTACGATGTAAAATTGCCAAGTATAGCCCATATTACTTTCCATATATTCAGTCCCAATGTTTGGAATAACACCTGGTGCAGAAGCACGATAATTATATGTTCCTGGACTTAGTGTAATTGTCCTTTTTTGTTTTGGTGAGAACGAATAAGTTTCGCTATTTAATTTTAAAGTAAGTGTCATTGAAGTATTATTGAATATTTCAATTTCGGGATTGTAAGTAGAAGTCTTACCACTTGGAGTAAACATACCCCTTTCATTTTTCTCCACAATCTCACCAAGTTTTACAAAGGATTTATGTATATAACCTTCTTTGTCGGTTGCAATGTCAATGATATTATAGAAATCATTTTCAGTCTCAAGTGATACGATGAAAATTTGTGTACCCTGTTTAAGAGATGATATTACACCGTAATCTGTACCCGGTCCTTCACGAAAATTGACTTGTTTAGTAACCCAGCCTAAGTATGATTGGCTGAAACCAATTGATGCTGTGAGTAAAAATAAAGTTAAGAAGATTAGTTTTTTCATAGCTACAAGTTTATTGAATTTATTTGTACTGTCGGTGCGTTGGCAAAAAATGGCTCTTTTGGTTTTGCGAAGGGTCGGCTTGTGTGTCGGGCAAAACCAAATGTGCCATTTGTGCGGCTGGCTAAAATTGTTTTTAAAAAATGTGCGGTGGGAAAAAATAAAAATACAGAAGCGTTGGCTTTTGGGTCGGCTGTCTGATGGTTCATTTGTCCCGTCACTTTATGTTTATTTCTGTCGTTCATTCTTGCTGTGTCGTCTTTTAGGCTTGCAGGTAACTCGTTTATACCCGCTACATAATATCGCAATTACACCTTTTAATAAGTGGCTTGGCGAAATATGATGTTTCGGATATGGATAAGCTATCCTTTTTTTTAATGCCTAAAATACTTACTTAAACTTGTATTATCAATACGTAAAACTACGTAGAGGAAATGTGCAAATATGCGATGAAAAAAAGACAAAAGTACGTTTGAAGTGTAAAAAGGCATATATGATGTTTTTGAACTACGTAGTGCGAATTTGAAGTAAATAAGATAATACTGCAATATTTTACTCTGGTAACAACCAAGTATCACCTTGCCTGACTAAATCGGATGGTGATTTATTAAACATTAGGTTTACTACAGACAAGAATGCTAAATAGTTATAAAATATATCGATTTGATATTCATTAAAATGTTGAATACAATAACCAGCTAAATGCTTTTTTAAACGATCTACTGTGAATTCTTTTGTAATTCTACTTAATGTAATAGATTTTACTGCGATGTTCCTAGCTTCAACTCTATCTATACTGTTATTTAGAATATGAAGTACCACATCAGTTGCTGCGATAAAATCCATCTCCCCTTTTGGGAAGCTGTTTTTGTTCAATTGATTAATTAAATCTAACAGTTCATTCTTTTTAGGCTTAAAAATATCGAAGAATCCCATGATTTATAATTTTTGTTATTTTAAAACGTATAGGCTATATCTTTATTAATTTCAATAAAACCCAACATCAAAGTTTTAGTTTTTAGCTTATAATTTATATTCTAATAAAATAAGACTGTAATTCAGTACTCAATTTACGAGTAACCTTATATTTTGATAATTTTTCTATTATTTCCCAGAAATTAATTTCATCAAATAGTATACCGCAAGAATCATTACTTGATAGTAGTGTTTTAATTCCCTCTAATAAATCGCCTGCATTTTCGATATCTAAATACTCCCCTTCAATAAATTCACCATTGGATTGTATTTGATCCCAATATTCATTGTTTTCGAGTCCATAATATTCAATTATTTCAGAAGCTGAATGATAGCTTTTGCGTGAAATATATAAGTCAAAAGAATTTACATCTAAATATAGAATATCCTTATGCGAAATAAGTGGGCCATCACTCTCCTTTTCAATAAGAACAATCCTATCCTTGTCTGAAGAAACTGCAATTTCATGATCAAATAATAACTTAGCTAAGATTGGGATATTCTTTTTTATACTATTCTTAATAAAATCAATATCAGTAATAATCCCTAAGTCTTCTAATAAATCAAGTATTACTGCCAACTTTAAACTGCCATTATTCTCTAATGCTAGATGTTGAATAGATAAAGACTCATCCAATTCCAAATCAGAAATTGATTCTTCCTGAGTTCGGTAATAAAGTGTCTCACCATCGAATGCAAGGACAATTGTTCCGGATTTATCTTTTATGTATTTCATACGTTTCGAATTTTATGTTATTTTAATTTTAGTTGACCTCACATTCCAGCATCGGCATGTATTTCTAATCGAGTACCATCAGCCTTAACATATAATGCATTTATTAAATTAAAAGAATTCTTTTTGTCCGCTTTATAACCTTTGTTGTACAGTGCCTTTTTGATAAGATCTAGGTAATAATGTCCAAAACAACACCATTTTTTAGCAAATATTTTTTCGTCTTCTAATGATATTATACCTTCCTTTTGCCCAAGCTTATTATAAGCATCTGTTGTTGCTATTTTTAATTCCATTAATGGAAAGCCAATACTATCTGCTTTTAGGTATTTTTCATTTGCTTCAATAACATCTTCTAAATGTTTTAAAATAATGTCTTCCCTATTCAATATAAACCATTCGTATCGAAATGGGACTATTGTTTTGTTATCTTTAGGGTATAATGTGCCTGTTTCACCATTGGGTATGCCATTAATTTCATTAGCAGTTAAACATGTTTCACCTAGATTAACTAAAAATGGATTTTCAACTTTACCCTCGAATCCTATAAGTTGATTTTGGTTTTTTATATGCTCTTCATTTGAAGAAGCATTTCCAAAATCATTTCCTATGTTTCCATAAAAATATACAAAATGCTTATTCATGTTAATTGAATTGTTTGTTAAGGGTAATTATGTTTCGTTTGAATTGCTCTTCGTTTGCAGATTTATATCTTAATACAGTCACACAATCATTTCCAGATCTTTTATTTAAATTAAACTACACTATAACCTATCATAAATAATGCAGATTCAAGCTTTCGTATAGAATTATTTTCATCTTTAAATTTAGATTTTTGTGAAAGTTCCTTAACTAACCAGTTTGCATAAATATTATTTATAGTATGTCTTCTGGGATTATTCGCTAGTACTGGAAATCTATATATTTCATTTCCTGGATTTCTTCTGTTTAGATTACCAGAATCTGTATTATTAGGCCGAGCATTTCCAAATGCAAAATTTAACACTTTAGGTATTTCCTTAATATTCATTTCAGTTAAGTATTCTTTTATTAATAACCCTAATGCAGCTCCAACTCTACTATCGTAAATGATAAAATTATCAATAATAAGAGAATATAGTTTTGTAAACCCTGAATTCATTATTATATCTGAAAAATCATCATCCGTATTTACTGCTTCCGGATTTAGTTTATGAATTGCATTTTGAAAAATAGGTATGATTTCTTTTCCCATTTCTTCCAATTTTATATAATTACTTCTTAATACACCTCCCCATTCCAAAACAGCCTTAGAGTAAATAAGCAACTTTTCTGCATCTTCATTTAGTATTGAAAGACGCATACCATTTTCAATGATTTTAAGTGCTTCTTCACTTTCTCCAAATGTACTTCCAGTAATTATTCCTTGTTTGGGTATTTTACAACTAAATCTCCAATTATAGTTTTCAAATGCATTATAAATCGAATCACAACTCCACTCAGTATTGCTTCTTTGATTAGTATATTGATGCGAGAATTTAATATCACCTGATATTCTTGGAATAATCCATTTAATGAAACCCAAAACGTTTTCATTTTCTAAATATTCATTTTTCTTCATAATTTTTTTAATTAAACATATCTACATAAAACCACACACACAATATCATATCTGCTACACTTCTTGCAAATCTCTCCAATGTTCCCAAATAATGACCATTGCCAAGGTGTCCAGTTTACAATACTTTAACAATGCTTGCTTATACGCCTCTTTCACAACAACATTATTGGCTTCTCGCCCGTAAAGCATGTCCTGGTAAGCTCGCATGGCCCCTGAACCATCTTTAACATATTCCGCTTGTTCAATAATTTCAACTTGTGGTAAAAGTTTATAAGGGTTTACTTTATTTCCATTCTCATCTGTTTGAAACAAACCTTCCTCTTCTAGCCAATGTTGGATACGTGGAGAGTTTGATGCTTGTAAAACTGATGGTAAGGTTACTTTAATGGATGTTCTACCTCCCATGATTGGGTGGAAGTAGTACTTCAATGCCAATTTGTTCATGTCTAAAATCATAGATTGATCGCCTTCGAATCTCATCGTAATATGATTTAACCAGTCGAGTAATTCAGGATCAGCAGTTACATCTTGATCTAGGATGTCAAGCATCATTTTAAACTGTGAATTTTCATAGGGGCTCCATGTTAATACTGTTCCGTGATATCCTATTAGATTTTTCAAGGTTTGTAAAAACTCTAAATTGGGATATCGCTCCTCAGTATTGATCCATTCAAAATGTTTGGGTTCGGCACCTTCTTCTTTAATAATATGGCAACTCCATTGAAATAATACTTTCTCATACGGATGCATATTCGCATGGTATGGAATTGCCATTTGTGATGTTTCAAAATCAATAAAATATAAGGGATACTCTAAACCTTCTATTTCAAAAGCAAATTCAGGTAATAAAAATTCATCATTACGGGTAGCTTGGTATAATGGTCTGGCGTTATAACGTGGAGTACCATCATCTTTTAAAAGGTAATGCTCTGGTATATCTTGTATGGCATTGCTTCCTTGCGCAATTAAATCATTCATGCAATTAGTAATACCTGCTCCCCTATTAATATTGCCTAATTGGCCTAATTCTAAAATATGAGGAATGGTATTCCCTTGTGTATCTACCGCCTTTGCTAAATTTCCCCAACACGTTTCAAATCCACTTACTGGGAATTTTTCGTTTGTTGTAGAATATTCACACGACTTACAAGCAATGGAAATTGGAACGGGAATAAGTTCATCCATTAATACAGAATCAATAAAAAGCAGAGTGTTTTCAATAACATCAGGCATAATATGTTGCACCATCTGATTTACGTTAACCAATTTCAAAATATGATCTGCTCTTAACTCATCAATATCACCAGTGAACTCCACCTCTACACTTCTAAATGTTTCGGTTTGCTCTACATTAACCAATTGAAACCAATTGATCATTCCTTCAATTGCAGTAGTACGCGTTTTATCAGGTAGCATTAAAAAGCTATTGATTTTTGCAGTCGGGAATTTCTCTTTCAAGACTAAGGTTTGGAAGGCTACATCTTCAATATAGGGGTCCCACTCTTTTTTAAAATAGTCATCACCTAATTGATCGTATTTATCCCCATCAATCGACTTCGACTTTACTTCAATAATTTCGAATACATTGCCTTTTTTAACCAATACATCAATTCGTATTAATTTATTGTTAATGGAAATTGCAGGCTCAAATAGTATAACATTCTCTAATTGCAATAATTCTTCCGTACAAGCAATGCACTCATCACTTTTACCCTCAATTAGAATTCCTTCTTTATATAGCAACTGGGCCATCTTGCCGATCATGTAACCCCCATCGGCAAGCATTTCCATGTACTCGTTGTTTTGCATCATACTTGGGTAGCGATGCTTTTTGTACCATAATTTAGCAGCACAATCCATGGCTACTTTAAAATCAGATTTTGATAAATGTGGCATATTTTTTATGTTTTTTTTACTTAATTAATGAACTCTTCCTTACTACAAAATAATCGCTTAAAATTATACGCAGCAATTGGGTTAGTTTTTGTTAATTGGGAGTACGCTCCTATTTGAAATTGTTGGTAAATCTCGCTGGGTTTTTTATGAATGAGTGTACTTAATTCATTTGCAAAACAAGCATTACTCTCTTCAATCTGGATTTCGGTAATATCCTTTAATCCAAAAGCATTACTCTCACCCATCTCACTTATGAACATATCTGTACAAAATGCAGGGTTGAGCAAAAAATCTTGAATGTACATAGCAGCGTAACACCAAATCGCGATTATCTTTTTCTTATTGTTTAATAAATCAGCAGTTTCCTGGTTTATGATATAATCATATTCACTAACGCCATTAAACTGCCCTACAGAGAATAATCCTAACATCGAACCATGTCCGCAAAATATAACTTCCTCGTGCGTACGTATTAATTCATTGACTCCTGCTAAAGATATTCCAGAAGTGATAACCGTTTTATCTGCTTTAGGTATTGTAGAATATATCGTTTCTAAAAAAGCTGTTGATTGGTCTTTGGGATGTATAATAAGTGTTTTCATATTATCTAATTTCAGTATAGTTCATTATTTCAATTGCGTAAAATATTATGATGCTAATTTATTTTGTAAACCGAATTGATAACCTACGCTTGTTCGCTTTGCAACGCCTAATTCCGCTTCACATAATTCATTGATAGTATTGGCGTCAAAATCCTCTTCAAGGATTTCTTTGAACATGAGTTTTTTGGATACATTTTCAATTTGCGCCGGGGTGAGCTCAAATCGTTGTGACAGGTGATCTACTTCAGGTTGCTCTAGTTGAGATAGTTTATTTTTCCATATTTTACTACGAACACTCGCTTCTGGATTTTCAAATTTCACTTTCATTAACAAGCGTCTTTCAAAAGCGCTATCGAAATTTTCCATTAAATTAGTTGTGGCAATTAAGATTCCTTCGAAGGTGTCAAGCTCATCTAGTATTATATTTTGTATGGCATTCATGGTTTGATCTACCGTATTCTTAACCTGAATTCTTTTTGAAAAAATTGCATCTGATTCATTGAGCAACATGATCGGTTTTACATCCGAAAACTTGCAGTATGTTTTATAGTTAGTAAACAATCGCTTAATGTTGCGCTCACTCTCCCCTAAGTAAGCACCTTTCTGTTCAGATATATCCACTTTGTATATCGGGCGGCCAGAATTTCTTGCTAATTGCATGGCGAATTCTGTTTTACCTGAACCCGGGCCACCTTCTAATAAAATACAAACACCTGCATTTGAATTAAACTTATTTACTAATCCGTTAGAAATAGCATTAAACTTATCCTGACTAATAATCTTAGAGATTTGCGCCAATTGATTATCCAAATTAGAATTGAAATACAATTCTTTT
Source organism: Flavobacteriales bacterium (assembly GCA_947505255.1). GTDB lineage: Bacteria > Bacteroidota > Bacteroidia > Flavobacteriales_D > Crocinitomicaceae > M0103. The sequence goes on along the minus strand of CANNKP010000031.1, from coordinate 2,497 downwards.
GGTTTAATATCTTCTGGATTAATAAATAATGAATTATTCGATAATTTCAATAATCCTTTGGCTTCCTCACCTAAACAATAGTTTAATAATTTATTATCGAAATCAAATAATAATACATCAGAACGTTCAGCGCCAGAACCTAGATTGGAAATTAACTTAAGTTGAGCTAAGGGATATTCTTCACTATTTATATAATCCTCATCAAACATCGTATCGAAAGTATCTTGAGTTAAATAAGAAAGGACATCTTTCGTAGTGAATTTAAAATTGCCTTCTGTACTGTTTAAAATCAACTTGATAACAAAAGCATAATGATAGATGGGTGTCATGAAAAATTTTGTGGAAACATCTACTTGTACTCTGTACTCGGATGTATCCTCTAATTCTACCCCTTCAGTTTTAAATAGATCTTCGATAGACTTTACAATTTGTAAGTTTCGGTTCGATTTAAATAATTCGACTAAACGAATTTCCATTTGATCGTTTGAAATGTTCTCATAATCGCGGTCGGTAAAAAGTTTTTGCGCTCTTTTTATGAAATCAACATTGTTTTGAGCTTTAACTTGTTTAACCTCTGGTTTGAATATTTCACCTTGGTTTAATGCCGTGATCATTGGGTAGCTCACATAATAAGACAAATCGGATAATTTAGGATTCTCGTCGTTACGAGTACTATTCTTATGGATAAGATTCTGTTTTTTCAATTTCTCAAAAACGGGAAGTATCTCAAGGATTAAGCTTTTCTTAGTTCCAAGATGCTTAACGATTTCATTAAGAGTATGGGATGAATTGTCATCTATACTGAACTGTATAAGCCAGCTGAACACCATCAAATCAGTATTATTGAGGTCTGATTTAAGTATGGCATTGATTTTCTTGAGCTCCGGCTCGCAATTAATTAATGCAGTATCAATGTTTTTGGCATTTTTGGTTAAGGAATTAACCTTTTGAACGAGTGGAAGGATAGTAGCCATATGATGATTTTTTTTATTTAAATTTGAAAAGCAATAATTTTATAAAGACAATATTAATTACAAACTGCGCAATATTGCTTCCCGAATAATATATTTATTAAATTATATTTCTTGATTTGTTCAAATTATACCCTATTTTTGATAAATATTCAAGAATATGATGCCTACACGCAACCAGGGAGATATTAAGCAATTATTTAGATGGTCTATAATTGATGGTTTATTCAGAACTGGTAAATCGTATACCGCTCAAGAGCTTTGCGACCTAGTTAATGAAGAAATAAAAAACAAAGAAATCCTCAATAATGAAGGTGGTTTAGCTAGTGTAACCAAGCGAACCATCAATGATGATTTGAAAAACATGCAACAAATCTTCGGAAGCAAGATTGAAATCGAAGAACTTGGTTCATGGCAATATCGTTATTATAATAAGAAGACCTCTATTTTTAGTTTTACAGTTTCGGAAGATCAGGAACGTAGTTTTTATTTATTATTAGGTTTTGCAAAGGAAAAACTCGACAAATTTGAATATGAACGCATCAAGTCATTTATTGATGAAATTTGTGCGAACTCAAACCATACTTCTACAATTGACCAATACAGCAATGCGTATTTAGTAACTAGTAGTACTTCTTCTCAAGAAAGGAAATGGATTGATAAACTATATGAATCGATTATTCATCGAAAGGCATTAAAAGTATATTATAAGAAATACGGCAAAAATGCTGAGGAAAAGAACTTAAGTGTTTATGGAATTAAAGAATACAATGGTCGATGGTATATGGTTGCTTATGATCATCTATCATTAAAAACAAAAGTATTCAAGCTGGATAATATCAAAAGCATAGAAAATTCAGACCATATCTATTTCCAAAGTGAGGATTTTGATCTAGTAGATTATTTCGAATACAGTATTGGTATTTTTCATTTCATCGGGATTTCACCAATACATGTTAAACTAGAAATCACAAACAATGCTACCATTGAACGAGTAGAACAAAACCCAATACACCATACCCAGGAAGTAATCTCAAAAAAAGATGAAATATTAGTCATAAGCTTTGATGTATACAACACGCCAGAACTCATTCAAAAGATATTTGAACTAGGTGCTGATGCTAAAATTTTAGAGCCAAAGGAACTCATAGATGAGTACAAGGAACATTTGGAAGATATTATGGAGAGGTATTAGATTAGCTCGTATGCTCGTTAGTCGTGTGCTCGTAAAAAATAGAAAATGGAAATAAAAAATGTGCTAATTGGTCAATCCCGCGTAAGCGGGACAAGTTGTGCTAATATTAATTTGAACAATTAGCAAATTTGGACAATTTGATCAATTTGCTAATGTGCCAATTAGACAATGTGCCAATAAAGTTTGAACAGTTCATTCGATTTTTGTCGAATTGCTCCGACGCGATCGGTTACTGAGCGAAGCCGAAGTACGCGTCGATAGTGGTCACGTAACGTTAGAAGTACCGAAGCCAGCGTCAAAATGTCGAAGTGAGCCTGCGTGGCGCAGACAG
>CANNKP010000030.1 GCA_947505255.1 Flavobacteriales bacterium | reverse complement strand
GGACTCCACTGAGTTTATCGAAGTGCCGAATTGAGGATAGAAGTTAGATTTAATTCCACGAACCAATTTATTCTTGGGATTGTTGAATCTAATTTTGGAAAACAAGAGATTACTTTTTTACAAAAGATCAAATCTATGCTCTAAGTTCTATCAGCGCAGCGGTCTATGTTCTATTTCTATGCTCTAAGTTCTGTCAGCGACAGCGGTCTATGCTCTATTTAAAAAAAAAGGCACTATTTTTGCTTATTGGAAAACCAAAAAATTACAAAATGGGTTTTCTTTATGTTTTTTTAACATCTTTAATCTTATCTCTTACAGCACAAAGTGATATACCGTATGCTAGCATAGAAAAGGCTTTCGTTGCAAATGATGCTACTAATATTGTTGCTTTAGGGAAAGACAAGATGTTGATTAATATCCTTGGGAAAGAAGGAGCATATAGTCAATCACAAGCCAATTTGGTGTTAAAAGATTTCTTCACAAAAAAACCAGGAACAGCATTTAAATTCATTTTTAAAGGAAAAGAATCTGCTGATGGCTCCTTCGCAATCGGGACGTATGAAAGTAAAGGTGAGACTTATAGAATAACATTACATTTCAAAAAAATTGGAGCCGATTTCAAAATTGAAAGTTTGATTATTGAAAAGGCCTAATCCATAGTTGCTAGTTACTAGTTGAAACAATTGCTAGTTGAAAAAATTGCTAGTTGCTAGTTGCTAGTTACAAGTTGATTGGGAATAAAACATATCCTACTGGTTCAAAAACTAGTAATTTGTAATTAGCAACTAATGACTAATAACTATTAATAATAGCGTTCCTCTTCTTATCTTTGTGCCATGATCAATGAAATAATCGATAATGCTTTATTGGAGGATATTGGAGAAGGAGATCATTCTACCCTTTCGTGTGTTCCTGAAAGTGCCCAAGGCAAAGCCCATTTACTCATCAAAGAAGATGGAATACTAGCTGGAGTGGAATTGGCTACATTGATTTTTAATCGATTTGATCCGACATTGCAAATAGAAATAGTATTGAACGACGGAGCTTCGGTTAAAAAAGGGGATATAGCTTTTTATGTAACAGGAAGTTCTCGGTCAATTTTATCTACCGAACGATTAGTGCTTAACTTCATGCAGCGGATGAGTGGAATTGCAACTCAAACAAATCAAATTGTCTCCATTATTGAAGGTTGTAGTACCAAATTATTAGATACGAGAAAGACAACTCCTGGAATTCGTTACATGGAAAAATGGGCGGTTAGAATTGGTGGAGGCCACAATCACCGATTCGCATTGTACGATATGATTATGTTAAAGGATAACCACGTCGATTATGCTGGTGGAATAATTCCTGCCATTCAGCTAGCCAATCAATATCTAAAAGAACACAATAAAAACTTGAAAATAGAAATTGAAGTGCGCAATGAAGCCGAATTGAATGAAGTTTTATCAATTGGAGGAGTTGACCGCATCATGCTTGACAATTTTTCGCCAGAACGCATCTCAAAAGTGTTACCATTAATTCCACAACAATTCGAAACAGAGGCATCAGGTGGTATTACCATGGACAATATTCGTGCGTATGCCGAAACCGGAATTCAATATATTTCTGTTGGCGCATTAACCCATTCCGTTAAAAGTTTGGATATGAGCCTGAAGGCTACTTTTGATTGAAAGAAGTTTTAAGTTACAAATTACAAGTGAGGAGTGAGGAGCGATGAGTGATGATTGATGAGTGAGGAGTGAGGAGTGAGGAGTGATGAGTGAGGAGTGATGAGTGAGGAGTGATGAGTGAGGAGTGAGGAGTGTTGGGATTAGAACTGAAAGCGATGCCCTGAGCTTTTGCCGAAGGGTTTATAATTTAGAGTTGGATTTTCTATGTGAACTATGTGCCACTTCGACAAGCTCAGTGCATCGCTATGTGTTTTAAAGAAGAGTGTTGAGTGATGAGTGTTGGGATTAGAACTGATAGTTTAGAGTTGGATTTTCTATGTGAACTATGTGCCTATGTGTTTTAAATAAGCGCACTGTTGTGTTGAACTAGCAACTTGCAACTATTCTAAAGTTCATCATCCAATAAATCGCTTTTATCAGAATTAGTCCCGTCTATTTTTGGGTTGTAAATAAACGAAAAACCAACGATTGCCATTCCTCCAATAATAACGTAATAGGGGAAGGGCCAATGCATGAGTAGGAATATGAGTCCGATGAATACAATTACGCTGCCCAGCCAATAGAAAAAATTAAAGTTTGCATCATGCTTCCCAAAGCGAAAGGATAGTAAATTTAAAAGAAGTGCAATTGATCCAACGATTAAGAAAATTATTTTTGCAACAGATTTCGGGAAAATACCTATTCCAATATTTGTAAAGAGCACAATGGCCATTAAAAAGGAAACTCCGAAGCAAATACCTGCAATACGTTTTAAAATCATCTAGTAAATATAATAAAACCACTAGTTGAAAGAAAAAAATAGTAAGATTTATTGAGTATGAATTTCTTTATTAAATAGATTTCTTTTTTCAAGGCAATTTAACTGATAAATCTTCCTTACTAATAAGGTGTAAATTCCCTATTCTGTTTTCAGTAAATTGGCTTTTTTGTAATTATGTATATCTAACAAGAAATTACTGTCTTCTTCCAATTTATTTCCAATAACAACGATTGTTGCTCCAGCAGCATGGCAATGTTCAATTTGCTCAATTGTTTTAATTCCGCCACCAATGATTATTGGAAGTTCTAATTCCTTGATGCTAGATATAATTTCAACAGGAACAGAATATTTCGCGCCACTTCCAGCATCTAAATAAACTACTTTCTTACCTTGCAATTTGCCCGCTATAGCCGTATTCTTAACAATAGAGATTTTGTCTCTTGGAATTGGAGTTGTTTGACTAACGTATGCTACTGAAGATTGTGTTCCTCCATCAATGAGTAAATAGGCTGTTGGAATAATTTCTAAATCCATTTGTATTAATTCAGCAGCAGATTCGATGTGATGCCCAATTAAATAATCTGGATTTCTTCCTGAAAGCAAACTTAAATATAACAATCCATCTGCCTTTGCTGATATTTGGTTCGCTGAGCCAGGAAATATAATAAGTGGAATGGAAGAATGCTCTTTTATAAAATCAACGGTAATGCTGAATTGAGCTCTTGTCACAGTGCTTCCTCCAATAAAGAGGTAATCGATTCCTGCAAATGCTGCTTTTTTTAAAAGTTCCAACAATAGGGGCCCATTATCCGATTTTTCTGGATCAATTAATACAGCAATTGAATGTTGTTTGGATGATATCGCAGTTAAAATATTCATTCTTCTATATTACAAGAATCAGCGTTGACGCAAATTATTAATTCATTTCGAACAAAAGTACTTAATTCGACCTTAATTGTTTCATCAGGATTGATGATTGTTCCTGTCCATTTATTAAGAGATTCTTTTTGGATTAATAAATCAGTTTTGAAGATTATTTGTTTTCGTCCAGCTAATTTATAGAGTACCTCTTTTAATGACCATGCTGTCGTCATCTCTTCTTCTGACGTAACGTCTAATTTTTCAATTTCATTGTCAGAAAGAAATTTAGTGAATAATTTTTTCGCTTTATTTCTTTGTGGCTCAAGATCTAAACCTATTTTAAAGTCTTTTGATAGCGCAATTCCTACCGTCCTCGGCGCATGACTGATTGAAATAAAACCTTCATCTTCTATATAAGGTGCACCATGTTCGTCGTAATGAATATGCTGAAAACCAAATAAACGATGCCGAAGAATACGTATTGCAACAAATTCTCTTTGTCTGTTAACATTAGTAAAAGAAAAAAAACGCTCCTTTTCTTGCTCTGTTAATTGGTCTAGATAATCTGCTGGACTGAACGCATTGAAATGCATTAAATGCACCTCGATATTTTTAAACTGTATTATTTCTTGAGTAAATGGCACCGAAAAGAATTTTTACAAAAAAACGAAAATTTATTAACATAGTTTAGACTTGTATAAATTCATTGAAAATGAGACAAAAACTATTTTTTTAAAAGATAAATGCATCTAATTTTGTTAATGAAAGTTAATCTAATGTTATTTAATTTTATTTAACATTAGTATATTGAAAATGATTTTTTCTATATTTACCAGCTTTCTTGCAACAAAATAGTTTGAAAATTAAACTGTACTTATGTTACGAAAACTTAACTTGTTATTATTAGGTGTCTTATTCACAGTCACTTACGGATTTTCCCAAACGGGAATGGGTAGTATTAAAGGCACCGTTAAAGACGGTGATACCAAACAACCTGTTGCTTTTGCAAAGGTGGTATTATTCCAAGGTGGAAGTGTTAGAGGTGGAGCCACAACAGATTTTGATGGTAAATTTCAAATTAATTCCATTAATGCCGGTTCTTACGATATTGAAGTAAGAAATGAATCGGAAGGATATCAACCAGCAGCGTTGACTGGTGTAATTGTTTCTTCGGATAACATTACTTTCTTAGACGATTTAACAATTGCTAAAGCAAAAGAAGCGAAAGAGATTGGCGAAGTAAAAATTGTTGCTTATCGTGTGCCGCTAATTGACCGAGATGGTGGTGCTTCAGGAGCAACAATCACAAGAGAAGATATAGCGCGTTTACCAGTTCGTTCTGCTGCAGGTGTTGCATCAACAGTAGGTGGTGTAAATTCGAATGAAGGTTCTGGTGAAATTTCAGTTCGTGGTTCACGTTCGGATGGTACGTACTTCTATATAGATGGTATCAAGGTTCGTGGTTCTGCCAATCTTCCAAAATCATCTATTGAAGAGGTTACTGTAATAACAGGTGGTATTCCTGCAAACTACGGTGATGCGACAGGTGGTATTATTTCTGTTACAACTAGAGGTCCATCTGCTAAATATTTCGGATCAATCGAAGGTGTTTCTTCAGGATTATATTTTAAAGGTAAAGATCCAGTTGGATATGATGGTAAAGTTTTTGGACTTGATAAATTTGGATACAACCTTGTAGAAGGTATGTTCTCCGGTCCACTTTGGATGCAAAAAGATTCATTAGGTAATAAAGTGAAACCTCGTTTAGGTTTTTTAATTTCTGCCAATCTTACAGATCAATTAGATAGTCGACCTTTAAGCGGTGGAAGTTATAGAATTAAACAGGCATCACGTGATTCTTTACTTGCAAATCCTTTACGTCCAACATCAACAGGTCAAGGAACATTCAGTAATGCATCTTTCCTTAGACAATCTGATTTTGAAAAAACAGCTTGGAGAATGAATGCAAGAAGCACCGTTGTTTCTGCACAAGGAAAAATTGATGTGAATACGGGGCCAACTGTCAATTTAACATTTGGTGGATCATTAAACTATAGTAATGGGAATAATTATTCATATGCTGGTTCTTTATTGAATTTTGCTAATACTGGAGTTTCTAAATCGTTAGACTGGAGAGTATTTGGACGTTTAACACAACGTTTTATTAATGATACAGAAGGAAGTGCTTCTAAATTAAAATCTTTCGTTTACTCGTTAATGGTCGATTTCACGAAGACAAAAGACGATACATATGATCCAAACCATCAATATAATATTTTTAATTATGGGCATGTTGGAACATTTAAAACGTCAAGAACACCAAGTTACGAATTTGATCAATTGACTCAAACATACGTACACAATGGTTTTAGAGACAATGAAGTAGCATTTACTCCTTCTGAAACAAATTCAGCATTAGCAGCAATTACTACACAGTACTATAACATATACGCAAACGACCCATCTAATCACTACGAAAATTTATTTCAAATTCAACAAGGTAATGCCTTGAGAAATGGTGACGTACCTGGAAGTGTTTATGGTATTTGGAGTAACATTGGTGCACCTTACAACTATTTTGGTAAAACTGAAACAGATCAATTACGTGGAACTGGTTCTTTTGCTGTAAACGTTGGTGACCATTCAATTTCTTTTGGATTTGAATTGGAGCAACGTTGGGATAGAGGTTGGACATCAGGTACAACAACAAGTGGTGGAACAAATGGACCAACTGGAATTTGGGCAATTGCACGTCAGTTAACAAATTTCCACATTAAAGAGTTAGACCTGAACAGTGGAACAATCTCTGATTCTGGCTCGTTTAAAGCGATTACGTATAACCGTTTGAATTCTGGATATGCGTATAATTCAGGAACTGGGGAGTATGGTGGACAAGAAAACAGCGACAACCAATCTTTCTTTGATTATAATTTGCGAAACTATTTACATGACAATGGTTTAATTTCAAGTGGTGGTGCTGGTTCTGACTTTATAGATATTGATCAATATGACCCAAGTATTTTTAAATTTGATATGTTCTCACCAGACGAATTATTGAACAGTGGAAATTCATTCGTTTCTTATTGGGGATTTGACCACACTGGTAAAAAGGTAAATGGTCAAACAGATATCAACAAGTATTTTAATGAGTTTGATAAAAACGGTAATTACAAAAGATTTGTTGGTGCATTCCAACCTACATATATCTCAGGATATATCATGGACAAATTTGCTTTCAACGATTTAGTATTTAACGTTGGTGTGCGTGTCGATGTATTTGATGCAAATCAACCAGTTTTGAAAGATCCTTATTTATTCTACAATGCTCATACTGTTGCTGAGGTAAAAGAATTAGTTGCAAATGATCCTACACAGTATTCTTGGGTTACAATTCCAGAAGCAATTGGTGATGACTATACTGTTTATGTGAATGACTTTAATAATCCATCTGCAATTAATGGTTTCCGTGTTGGTACAAATTGGTACGATGCAAATGGTATTCAAGTTGAAAATCCAAAAGTTATTGAAGGAGCTACAGGTATTCAGCCTTGGTTATTAGATCCATCGCAAGAAACGCCGAATGAAACTGCTTTTGAAGATTTCAAAGCTGCGGTAAATGTTATGCCTCGTATCGCATTTTCATTCCCAATTTCGGATGAAGCTTCTTTCTTTGCTCACTATGATATCTTAACGAAACGTCCAACTACTGGTGCTCGTTTTGACCCATTCCAATACCAATTCTTAACGAATACAACAAAAAATAATTCAAATTTGAAACCTGAAACAACGGTTGATTATGAGATTGGTTTCCAACAAGTACTTTCAAAAACATCTTCATTGAAAATTTCAGCGTTCTATAGAGAACAAAGAAATAACGTTCAATTGATCAATGTATTTAATGCATATCCTCAAACTTATAGTACGTTTGGTAACCGTGATTTTGGTACAGTAAAAGGAATGACTATCTCTTACGATATGAGAAGAACAGGAAACTTGCGTATGACAGCTAACTATACCTTGCAATTTGCTGATGGTACTGGTTCTGATGCAACTTCAGCGTCAAGTTTAGTAAATGCTGGTTTGCCTAACTTACGTTATACGGCTCCTTACAATTACGATCAGCGTCATGCATTTGCGATTACTATGGATTACCGTTATGGTGAAGGAGCAAATTATAATGGTCCAGTAATCAAAGATTTCAATGTTCTTGAAAACACAGGTTTGAATATTGTTTCTAATATTTATTCTGGTTCTCCTTACTCTTCTCAAACATTCATCACGGATGAAGCAATTGGTACATTGAATGCAGGTCAAAACGGAACAATTAACGGTTCACGTTTACCTTGGTCATACCGATTAGACCTTCAATTGGATAGAACATTCAATTTAGAGTTTGGTAAAGATGAATCTAAGAAAAAGACAACTTTCTTAAATGTTTACGTACGTGTAACAAATATGTTGAATCAAGCAAATTTATTGGGTGTTTATAGAGCAACTGGTAACTGGAATGATGATGGATATCTTGCAGCTGCGGCAAACCAAGCATCAATTCAAAATCAATTAGATGAGCAATCATTTAGAGATTATTATACAATGAAAATTCAAAATGCCTTTAACATTAGTTCTCCGAGAACTATTCGTTTAGGTGTTAAGTTTGATTTTTAATTCATAATAGAAAATAATTATGACAAAGCAAATAATAACAATCGCATTAGGTGTATCAATTTTTTGGTCAAACAGCGCACTTTCGTATTTAAACCCGAATGACAAGCCTGCAAAACCATCTACACAAGTATTGAAAGGTGCAAACTGTTCACCTGCAACAGCAAAATTGACGATGCAGTTCAATGATGTGAAAGCATTAATTGAACAAGGTGGTAGTATGTTCCAAAATAGAGCTGCTAGTGTTGCCAATTATGAAGTACCAAAAGGAAGTGGTTTACACGTAATCTATGCGGGTGCACTTTGGATGGGTGGAACGGATGTAAATGGTCAGCTTAAATTAGCTGCATTGCGTTTCCGAACTGGAAATGATTTCTGGCCTGGTCCATTGTCTGTAACTCCAGGTACTGGTGATTTCAATCCTTTGTTTCCTGCAGGAGACGACGTAGTAAAAGATTTTGGTGAGGCAAATATTGACCCTGATCAGTGTCTAGCATACGATCAATTTTACACAATTCGTAAAGCGGAAATAGTTCGTTTTAATATTTGGTGGGAATGTACAAATGTCCCAGGAACAGAGGGATGTGAAGATGTTTCTGAACCTACAGCGGATGAATTGAACCGTATCTATGGATGGCCAGCTCATGGTGATGTTTCAAGAGGTCAAGATTATTATTTAGCTCCTTACTATGATAGAAATGCTGATGGTGTATACAATCCGTTAGATGGTGATCATCCTTGGTATGACGATATCTTAGGTAGAGATGATATAGAATGTGGTATCGATAGAAGAATTTCTTTATTTGGTGATGAGACGCATTGGTGGGTATTCAACGATAAAGGTAATATTCATACTGAAACACAAGGAGATCCAATCGGAATGGAGATTCGTGCTCAAGCTTTTGCTTTTGCAACAAGTGATGATGTGAATAGAATGACGTTTTATAACTATGAGTTAATTAACCGTGGTACGCAAACATTATATGATACCTACTTCTCTCAATATTTAGATGCGGATGTCGGAAACTTTAGTGATGATTATGCTGGATGTGATGTTTCTAGAGGTTTAGGTTACATGTATAACGGAGATTTAGTGGATGAGACCAATGGTGGAAAACCTGGTTATGGTGAAAATCCTCCTGCAATTGGTTGTGACTTTTTTGAAGGACCATACCAAGATGCTGATGGTATTGATAATGTTGGACCATACCTTGATGCATCAAACACGTTAGTTGTACCAACAGTTCTAGATGCTATTGCAGGAAAAGGAATTGTATATAAAGGAATTGGAATTGGTTATTCTGATAATATCGTTGACAATGAGCGTTTTGGTATGAGACGATTCACTTATTATTCTTCAGGTGAAGCTTTTCCTCATACAGATCCATCAAATGCTGCTCAGTATTATAACTTCATGAGCGGTAGCTGGTCAGATAATTCTGAAATGTTCTTTGGAGGTATGGGCTATGATGGTTCGACGGGTGTTACATCTACACCATCAGATTACATGTTCCCTGGAGATTCGGATCCATTACAATGGTCTACTGGTGGTGTTGATATGACTGCTTTATTTCCAAATGGATGGGATGAAGCTACAAATAGTAATTCACCTGGAGATAGACGTTTCGTTCAGTCTGCTGGACCTTTTATCTTAAAGCCAGGAGCGGTAAATAACATTACTGTTGGTTTAGTTTTCGGACGTGGTTCTGATGGAGATTTATTCTCTTCTGTAAATGCAATGAAAAGAGCAGATACGAAAGCACAAGCTTTATTTGATGCTTGTTTTAGAATCATTGATCCACCTGCAGCTCCGAAATTGACAATTCAAGAATTGGAGAATGAATTAATTTTAATGATTGAAAATCCATCTTCATCGAATAATTATAGAGAAACGTATGAGGAATTGGATGAAATTAATATCACTGACCCAACTGTAGATAGATACTTCAGATTTGAAGGATATCAAATATTCCAAATGGCGAGTGCAGATGCAACTGTTACAGACATTACAGATCCTAATTTGGCTCGTTTGGTTGCACAATGTGATATTGAAAACAACATTAGTAGAATTATTAATTTTGAATTTGACGAAGCATTAGGTTTTGCTGTTCCAGTAGAAAAAGTTGATGGTGAGAATATTGGAATTCAACATTCATTCCAAATTAAGCAAGATGCTTTTGCGCAAGGAGTGAGAACATTGGTGAACCATAAGACTTACTATTATATTGCCGTTGCATATGCATTCAATGAATTCAAGAAATATATACCAACTGATCCATTGTCATTAGATGGTCAAAAGTTGCCGTATATTTCATCTCGTTTAAGTTATGATGGTACAGCTGTAAAAGCAGTAACAGGTATTCCTCATAATACGCGTCCAGAATTGTCTGGAACAGATCAACGAATTGGTTATGGTTCTACGCCGCGTATTACACGTTTGGATGGACATGGAAATGGAAATAGATCATTAGAATTCACAAGTTCGACTTTAAGTCAAATTTTGAATACGGGTTATATGGAAAATCCAGAATACGAATATGGAGCTGGACCAATCAATGTGAAAGTAGTTGACCCATTAAACCTTGCTGGTGGATATTTTGAATGTAAATTTAATGATTTCACACCTTCTGATTGGAATGCTGCTGATACAGCGAGTTGGACAATCTATAGATATGATGCTAAGGGAGGTTCAATAGTTGACTCAGTTTCTTCTGAATCTACTATTGCAGTGGATAATGAGCAAATTATTCCTAAATGGGGTATTTCAGTTCAAATTCACCAAGAAAAATATTTGGGGACTGGAAGTCAATACGACAGAACAACCTCTCTACTTGATGCTACAATTGATTTTGAAGATTCATCAAAACGTTGGTTGAGTTTAGTACCGGATAATGATGCGTTTTTCCCTACCAACTGGATACGTTCAGGAGATTATAGCCCTGGAACCAATCCAACAGGTACGCCTTATGATTGTTTACCAGATGGACCTGGTTATTTAAACCCATGTAATTACAAGGATGAAGCTGGTCAAGATCCAGAAAAGAAATTTGCGAAAATATTGGGTGGTGGTATTGCTCCTCATAGATTAGTTGGTTACCAAAGTGACTTTATGCCTATGGCGTATTACAATACAACTTCACCTGGTACGGCTAAAAATTATGCTTCGATTAGTTTCTTACCAAGTGTGAATATCATCATTACAAGTGATAAATCACTTTGGACAAGGTGCCCAGTTATTGAATTAGGACGAACTACTTCTTTAAATGCTGGTGGTGGCGTTGCAGGAGGAATGAGAAAGAGTGGAAGTGTTGATAAAGATGGAAATCCTGATGGAACTGGAGACGGTATGGGATGGTTCCCAGGTTATGCGGTAGATCTTGAATCTGGAGCACGTTTATACATGGCTTTTGGAGAAAATTCATTCTTAGGTGGCGAAAATGGTGCTGACATGATGTGGAATCCTTCAGAAAATTATGTTGACAATGTATTTGCTCCAATCTTAGGAGGTGTGCAACCGGTTTATGTATACAGCTACAAAATTAAAACAACAAATAAATTCACTGCTGGTTATGACTTCCCTGCATATGATAAAGGTCAAGCTGAATCGTTAGCTGGAAATCATTTGTATCAAAGAATGTTGGATGTTCAATCTACAAATACAGTAACAGCTTCTGCAGCTAAAAGAGAAGTTTATGGAAGTTTAACGTGGATTGCATACCCAATATTAACACCAGGAGAATCGATTAACGCTACAGATGTAACAATTAGGTTGCGTGTCAACAAAGAATATAAAAACTTTGTTGGTTCTGGAGAAAATGGTGGTAAACCAATGTATTCGTGGTCAATGGATGATATCTCAACTGCTCAAGCGAGTCAAGATTCACGTGTTGATGCACTGAAGTTAATCAATGTTGTACCGAATCCATATTATGCTTTCTCAGAATATGAGCGAACAAGATTGGATACACGTGTTAAGATTACGAACTTACCTCAAAAATGTACTGTTAAGATTTACACTGTAAATGGTAAATTGGTTCGAACGTTTAAAAAGGATAGTGAGATAACTTCTTTGGATTGGGATTTAAATAACAGTAAAGCAATACCTGTTGCAGGTGGTGTTTATTTAATTCATGTTGAAGTGCCTGAAGTTGGAGAAGTAATTTTGAAATTCTTCGGTGGTATGAGACAAATTGACTTACAAGGTATTTAATCCAGTATTTAAAACATTTGAAATGAAAAAATCAATTATAAATATTAAAAGTGTTCTATTCATCGGAGCTGCATTGTTTACAATGACGTCTTTCGCTGGAAATGAAGACAGAGTTGGTTCTGCAGGAGCAACGCAATTATTGGTTAATCCTTGGGCTAGAAATGCCGCAATGGGAGATGCTGGTGTTGCTTCAGCGAATGGATTAGAAGCAACGTTTTTGAACATTGCTGGTTTAGCAGCTGCTAATAAAACACAAATTAAATTCAATTATAGCAATTGGATGGGTGGTGCTGGAATTTCTTTTAATAGTGCAGGAATCGCACAAAGAGTTTCTGAATCTGATGTGATAGCAGTAAGTATTCAATCAATGAATTTTGGTGATATTGCAATAACTACTGTTGCAAATCCTGAAGGTAATATTGGTACTTTTTCACCGAGAGCTACAATTTTTAATGTTGGATATGCGCGCTCTTTTTCTGCTTCTATCTCTGGTGGGATTAATTTCAAAATCATTTCTGAAAACATTTCAAATTTGAAAGCTTCAGGAATGGCTATTGATGCTGGTATCCGATATGTTACTGGTGAACGCGATCAAATCAAGTTTGGTATTGCATTGAAAAATGTTGGACCAACAATGAGATATAAAGGTGATGGTTTGACACAACAAGTAACGTATAACTCTACAAGTATAGTAGCTTCATTAGACGAAAGATCAGCAACGTTTGAAATGCCTTCATTGCTTTCAATCGGTGGTTCTTATGATTTCATTGTCAATGAAAACAATAAGATAAATTTAGCTGCTACTTTTACTGCTAATTCCTTTTCTAATGACCAATACCGTTTAGGACTTGATTATGCAATGACAGGAGAAACAGTTGCATTTAATTTAAGAGGTGGTTTTGTTTATGAAAAGAATTTGTTTTCAGATGAAAATAGATCTAATGCACTAGTTGGACCTACTGCTGGTTTTTCAGTTGATGCGTTAGTTGGAGAAAACAAAAGTGCTTTAGGAATTGAATACGGAATTAGATTTGCTGGTGTATTTGGTATTATTCATACAATTGGTGCTACAATCAATTTGAAGTAAACTTAAATTTTTATATATTTGTTATTCAAGAGAGTCTTTCGGGGCTCTCTTGTTTTTGTTTAGTATAACGGATTAAATCAACAAGAATGTCACAAATAAGTTATTATACAGCTGAAGGATTAAAAAAATTGAAAGATGAATTGCACGATATGAAAACGGTGCAACGTCCTTCTATATCTAACCAAATTGCTGAAGCCAGAGATAAAGGAGATTTGTCTGAAAATGCTGAATACGATGCTGCAAAGGAAGCTCAAGGTCTCTTAGAAATGAAAATTGCTAAGCTCGATTCAATTGTGGCTTATGCGCGTGTTATAGACAATACCAATATAGATAACTCTAAAGTATTTATTCTTTCTAAGGTGAAAATTAAAAATATTGCTAATGGAATGGAAATGGAATACATGCTTGTTGCTGAAAATGAAGCAAGCTTGAAAGACAAGAAAATATCTATTGATTCGCCAATTGGAAAAGGATTGTTGGGCAAGAAGCAAGGTGATATTACGGATGTTCAAACACCAAATGGTGTCATGCAGTTTGAAATTGTCGAAATCTCAAGATAATGAGTTCACTTTTTACTAAAATAGTCCTTGGTGAATTACCATGTTACAAAGTGGCCGAAAATGATAAATTTTTGGCTTTTTTGGATATTACGCCTGTGGCAAAAGGACATGTTTTAGTTATCCCTAAAGAGGAAGTTGATTATATTTTTGATCTTGAAGATAAGCTGCTTGCCGAAATGATTGTCTTTTCAAAAGAAGTTGCAATCAAGATAAAGAAAATTATTCCCTGTAAAAAAATAGGTATCACCGTAATTGGATTAGAAGTTCCTCATGCACACATCCACTTAGTTCCAATGAACGTTTTGAATGACATGAATTTCGCAAATCCTAAAATGAGCTTTGAAAAGTCAGAATTTGAAGAATTAGCTCATTTAATTTCTCATCAGATATAATTCACAACTACATTATGATTTTTAATTCGATTGATTTTGCTCTTTTTTTACCAATTGTTTTTTGTTTATATTGGTTTGTTACTAAGGGGAGTCTTTCAATTCAGAATATTTTATTACTTGCCTCTAGTTATTTTTTTTATGCCTATTGGGATCCAAGATTTCTTTTTCTTTTAATATTCTCGACTTTTTTAGATTATTTCACTGGAATTAAAATGCATGATGCCAAGGACGAAAAACATAAAAAGTTTTGGTTTTGGTTAAGTATAATTATGAACATTGGCTTTCTAGGAGTCTTTAAGTACTTTAATTTCTTTGCTGAGTCTTTCGCTCTACTATTAGATAAAGTAGGATTACATGTAGATATCTGGACCTTACAGGTTATTCTACCAGTTGGAATTTCGTTCTATACATTCCATGGTCTATCTTACGTTATTGATATTTATAAAAATAGAATCAAGCCTGAACGGAAATTCTTTGACTATGCTTTATTTGTTAGTTTCTTTCCTTTGTTGGTTGCAGGGCCTATAGAAAGAGCTACCCATTTGTTACCTCAAATTCAAAAAATTCGGGTATTTAATTATGCAAGGGCAGTTGACGGTTTACGTCAAATTTTATGGGGACTATTTAAAAAAGTGGTTGTTGCGGATGGTTGCGCTGAATATGCAAATTTGATTTTTAATAGTTCTTCTGATTATTCAGGAAGTACACTTGTTATGGGAGCAATATTTTTCACCTTCCAAATTTATTGTGATTTTTCTGGTTATTCCGACATTGCATTAGGAACAGCTCGTTTATTCGGGATAGAATTGTTGAAAAACTTTTCATTCCCATATTTTTCTCGAGATATAGCTGAGTTTTGGAGACGTTGGCATATATCATTGTCTACTTGGTTTAGAGATTATTTATACATACCATTGGGAGGCAGCAAGGGGGGACTCTGGATGAAAATAAGAAATACATTTATCATCTTTATTGTCAGTGGGTTTTGGCATGGAGCAAATTGGACTTTTGTGGTGTGGGGTGCATTGAATGCACTGTATTTTCTTCCCCTTATGTTAACAAATTCGAATAGATCCAATATGGAAATTGTTGCACAAGGTAAATATTTCCCGACAATTCGTGAATTCGCAGGAATGATCGTTACCTTCACTATGGCTGTTTTTGGATGGATATTTTTCAGGTCAAAAGATGTGACGCATGCTTTTGATTTTATAAAAGGAATTTTTACAGATGACTTATTTCATAAACCAAACTTACCGGAATTGGCAGATTTGACAATTTTCTTTATTTTCTTTATGTTGATTATAGAATGGTTTGGAAGAGAAGGGAATTATGCACTTGAACGTTTTGGTCTAAGATGGTTTACACCGTTTAGATGGTTATTTTATTGTTTCTTAATTGTTTGTATTATTGTACTCTCAGGAAAAGAACAAGAATTTATTTATTTTCAGTTTTAGCCTGTGAAAAAGTTTTTAATTAGATTAGCTATTTTTGGTGCATTTATATTCGTGATTGATAAAGCATTTATTTTTGTGCGTAATGCATCTCCTGAATTAGAAGTAGATAGAAGATTAGAATTAATTTTAAAAGGTGAAATTGATGCTGATATAGTTGTTTTTGGTTCATCTAGAGGTGCTCGAAGTGTAATAGCGCAACAATTAACAGATTCATTGAATATTTCTGCTTATAATTTAGCTTTTCCAGGATCAGATATTACTTTTCATGAATTTATTCTTGAAGAATTGCTGAATATTAAAGGAAACAAAAAGCCAAAATTAGCTATTTTGGTTGTAGATGATTCGGACGAATTGAAAAAAAGTAAGTCCTTGAAGTTTCGTTTGGATCGCATGTACCCATTGGTTAAATACCGAGAAATTCGAAAAAAATTAGTTAAACTAAAGGTTAAAAAACCCGTGATAAATGAATTAATTATTTTACATCAATTGAATAAATCGAATTTTTTATTCAAGCAACGTAAATTCACAAAGAATGATTCTATAATGCCATGTGGTTCTATGCCAATTAGTAGTCAGAAGAAAACTTTTGATAAAAAATTCGGAAAAGAAGCTTACAAGTATTCCCGAGATGAGGAATTAATACAAAAAATAAATTCTATAAGATCTTTTATACAACTTTGCAAGAGAAATAAAATTGAGCTTATAATTGCAATACCACCTAATTTTAGAAAAATAACGATAGGTTTTAAAGAAAGAATGGAGGATATGCTAAATGGTTATGGGGTCGTTTGGGCATATGACGAAACTAGGTCAGAATATTCAAACCCGGATTACTTTTTTGATAATGCTCATTTGCAAAAAACAGGATCAATTATTTATACGGCTGACTTAGCGGAGTATCTGAAGATTAAACTTAAAAAATAAATCTAGTTAGGCTTAGTATGTTTTTTAACTTGATTAACAACTTCAACAACCTTTTTCAGTTCGTACCAATTGCAAAATGAATTTATATATAAAGTAACATTATATTTCCCTGGAGAACCATAGTAATGTTTTGGGTTCTTTTTTGTTGAAGTTTTTCCGTCACCAAAGTCCCAAAAATATTTTAATCCATTGGAAGTGGTTTTATTTGAAATTGTGATACTTAACCATTTTGCTTTTACCTCAAAATTCAGTTTTGGAGGATTTGGCCTTTTCGGTATTTGAATTGTGTCTAAGTTATATTTTGGATAATAGGTCAAAACATATTTAGCAGCAGTATTTTGAATATGGCGACCATCATTTTGCTCAACTCTTTTAGGTAAAACACCATTGATAGGAGATTCTTTATAAATCGCCGAATAAAATGTTGAAGCTGCAATTAAGCTCCCATAAAGACTAGGGTGAATGCTGTCTTCAGCGTACAAATTAATTTCCGGATACTTTTCGCGTACCTCTTTCCATACCATACCAACTGGAACAATTGGGTAACCTCCAGTTGCTTGACTCATTTGTAAATAACCCTTTTGAATGCGCAATTGCATCGATTCATAGGTGTCATCGGGAATTGTACTTTTGCAACCATTGAAATAACCCCAAGTCATGTAGTAATATATTTTAGCGCAAGAATTATATTTTTTAATACTATCGATTAATTGTTTTGCATATGGAATTGTTTCTGTTGCTATTGTTAAAGAATCATAGGACAACTCTCGACTAAAACCCTGAATAATGACATAATCCCATTTCTTTTCTTTCAACTTTACATAGGTGTTATTTCGTTCAGTATGCTCCTTTATTGAGCTGCCACTAACAGCAAGTGTATCAGCAAAAACTCTTTTACCTTTTGATATGGATAAATTTTGATAAATTTTACATAGTGAATTCATATGAGTAAAACTATTACCAATGAATAGAACATTTGTAGGTTGAGCATATGTAACAAACCCTATTAATGAAAAAAGAATAGTCAGGCGGAACATTTATTTTTGTTTTTTGAAAGAAAATAAATTTATGAAATTTGAATATAAACGCTCTAACGGCTCTATATATTTTACCATTATTGTAAAAAATAAAATGAATGTAACTGAAACTAAAAATGATACATATGGATTCAAATTCATGTCGAATGCATATGGCTTTAGTCCAAAACCAAATATTCCACCATATAATATTATAACATGAACAATGTAAATTGGTAAGGTGTTTTGCCCAATTTTAAGAAATAACTTTGCCTGTACATTCCAAAATTTATCTATTAGCATTAAAATTCCTAATACTGAAACAACTTGTCCAAATCTAGCAAATGCAGTATTATTAAATTCAAATGTGCTTTGATTTGTCAGACCTATATATTCAATAAAAGAGTCTAAATTTCTAAAAATTGGCTGAGCAAAAATACCTAAAAGGATTCCAGCTACAATAAATGACGTTCCAAACCACCACTTCTTGGCTTTGTCTTCATTTATCCGAATGATACTACCTAACATGCCACCAAGTATTGTATAACCTGAGTAACGTATAAAACTAAAATCTGAATATTGTCCATAAAACATGTTTTGAATGAATTTTGGAAATCCAGATGGGATATATTTAGGTATATTGATTATGCCATCAGTAATTAATTTTTCTTGTTCATTAATATGGCTTTTCATCATTCCATAAAAAGTAAAAATGATAATTCCTGCAACTAAATAATACCAATATAAATAACCTTTATTGATCCATTTATAAATGCCATAGATTGCTAATAAGAAGAAAATGCCAACTCCAATTGACTGTAAAACATGAAAAGCATATAACCAGTCAAAATGAAATTCTGATTGGTAATAAATAGATTGAACAATACTCCAAATGTTAAGTTGAATAAAATATCCCCAAAAAATGAGCTGAAAAACTCGTTTGAATCCTTTTTTGACTCGAATATTTTTGAAATAGCTGATTGAATTGTTTGAAGATAATAAATAAACAAAAATTACTCCTGTAACAGTAAAGAAGAGAGGAGAAGTTAAACCGTGGATATTATGCCAAATGTTGTATAATAAAAATGAATCACTTCTATATTCACTGGACAACGCAGCTCCAGTAAAATGACCTTCTAACATCATTAAAATAGCAATTGAACGAGCCATGTCAATAAATTTTAACCGAGGGCGACTTTCCATTGGTAATTCTAATGTTTGCTCCATTTTTAAATATGAGTGATCAAATATAACAAATCTCTTTTAATTGAATGTTTAGTATGAAGCAATTTAAAACCCTTCTCCATTAATCATAACGCTAATTGCTTGGCGATAGCCTTTGAAATAAATTGTCACTGGAAAAGAAAATAATCCTTTCGGCAATGTTTTGTGTGATTCAAAAATAAATGGAACGGTAGTGTTTCCAACTACAACTTTTGGAATTGTTGCTTTAACATATTCATTTTCTATTTCAATTTTCTCCACTTCTAAAGTCGTATTTCCTTTATTTTTAAAGAGTATTGTCTTTGAAAATGGTGCAATTTGTGAAATAGCAGCTAAATCAATGAAGTTGGGAGACAATTCAGTTATAAATAACAAGCTGTCATCTTGAATGTAATCAACGCTTTGAATTTCAATTTTTCGTTCAATTGCTGCTGCTCTCGAATAAACAGAATTCTTTTGATCATGAAAATTGTCACTCGTTAATTTGTTTGCAGTATATTCTCCAAAAGGAACTTGATTGAAAAGAACTTTACCACCATTTGGTGCTCTATTCATTAAGTAAGGGCGAAATATTCCGTTGTCATAAGCCATTAAATAATTCACCAAAGATGAAATTCTTCTTTTTGTTAAACTTACATTGTAATCCGTTTTCGCTAAAGGACTCGCGAAACCTTTTACAGTGATATTTATTTTCGATCCTTTTTGTAATTCCTCTAGTAATAAATCGCGAAATAAATACAAATCCTTCACACCTTGATCAATATATTCAATAAAGAAACTTTCAATATCTTCCTTTGCTTCCTCTGATTTTTCACCACTCAAACCACTCGAATATTCCAATTGGTATTTATCTAACATCGAACGGTATTCACCATAACCATTTATGTAATTCACTTGCGTAACAGTGTCTCTCGATTTTGGATCAGGACAGTCATTGTGGAAATAAAGTGTTACCGGTAAGCGTTTGTTTAGATCTGCCAATGTTTCTTTTGGAGTAGGAATTTCTATTTTTATTGGAGGAAAAGTGGTGAAAATATCACTGCAACAAGTTGGATTCTTACTATACATTACACCGATTCTATTGCTTGAAAAGTAAGAAGTATCGCCACTTTTGAAATAATATAAATCATTCGCAGGCGAATTGAAAGGTAATCCAATATTTTGTGGCACCTCAAATTGCGTTTGATAATGAACTTTGAAAATATCATAACCACCAAAACCATCAAGCCAAGAAGATGAGAAATACAAAGTATTACTTTTTTTATCCCACCAAGGACTCAAATCGTTGTCGAGCGAATTGATTGTTTTAACATTTCTTACTTTAGAAAATTGATTTCCATTTTTTATTGCTGAAAACCAAATATCCATTCCGCCTTCCGTTCCTTCACGATCCGAAGAGAAGAAAAGTACTTCTTGTCCATCCAATTCTCCAATACAAGGCATTGTCGTATTTGCACCTTCTTCATTAATAATCGCTCCCAATGAATCAATTGAGGTCCATTTGCCATTATTAAAATTAGCAACCATAATTTTACATTTATAGTTATAGCCTTCATCTGCACATAAACTAAAATAAAACCGTTTTCCATCTGCTGAAAAAGTTCCATTTCCAGTATTTAATTTT